>JAPDIX010000075.1:0-14698 GCA_029259345.1 Archaeoglobi archaeon | reverse complement strand
AATCTGTTTTGAAGCTGGGCTGCGTAGTCAATAGCGAGACCTACAAGAATTGGAACGGTTGCAGAAACATATTCGGTCATTTTAAGTCCAAAGAGTGGCATTGATCCGACCATAATCGAAACGGAAAGTAACGATATTAGCAGTGGTAACAGCACAGTCTCTTTTCGCCTGACCACACCGCTGAACACCGCAGCAAGGACAAGAACCATTATGACAGAAGCTATAAAGAATGTTCGGTAAACATCCTCCTGAACGGCCTTTGTAATTTGATACATCAGCACGGCTCCGCCAGTAACATCTACAGAAACACCCGTAGGCTGAGGTAGGAATGCTATCACACTCTCAATCTCCTTCGCGACCTCCATCAGTTTGTCGCTCTCCATTCTCTCTATCTGGACTGAAATCAAAGCGAAGTTTTGATCAGGAAGCAAATCCTTGGCATAGCTTTCTGCAATACTTTCCAGCAGAACCTCATCATCTGGTATAGAGCCAAACATTTCACTGACTGCCGAAGCGGGGGATGTGGTAGAGGTGACACCTTCTATATGCTCCAAGGCGTTTTGGAGAGAGAGCATGTATTTAAAAACGTCTGCCGTTAAAACGTCATCGGATTTGATAAAAACATAAACGTTCTCTGGGGCAAGTCCAAACTCTTTGTAATACAGTTCGTATCTCAGATAGACTTCATCCCACGGGGGAAAGCTATCCGAATAATCTGCCGATCCAAACTTGAGGTTTGATGCGGAAATCATGAATAGTGAGATGATTGCGAAGATAAGAAGGACTGTAGAAAGAGGTCGTTTAACAACCAGTCTTTCAAACATCAAAGTGGATAAATCGCTTTAGTAAAAAACTTTTTGAACATTCGTCCTGAATAATCGGCATGAGAGTAGGAGGGGCAGGAGAACTTTTTGGAACCAACGGTGTCAGAGGGATAGCGAATTCAGAATTAACCGCTGAAATTGCTCTTAATCTGGGAAGAACAATAGGAAGTTTAAAGCCAGGAAAAATTGCTGTTGCATGTGATACGAGAATTTCAAGCTCAATGTTCAAATCCGCTGTTTCGGCAGGTATCATGTCAACGGGGAGTGATGTGGTTGATTTGGGCATCGCTTCCACTCCAGCACTTCAGTATTACGTTAAAGAGACCGACTGCTCAGCAGGGGTTATAGTAACGGCAAGCCACAATCCAAGAGAGTATAACGGGATAAAATTCGTTCAGGATAACGGGGTGGAGTTCTACAGGGAAATGGATGAAGAGAGTGAGAGGGTTTACATGAGTAAAAAATTCAGAACTGCCAGCTGGAATGAGGTTGGGCAGCTTTACACAGATTTTTATGGTGTGGAAAGATACATCGAAGCTATTGCAGAGAGCGTTGAACTTGACAAGAAGTATAGGGTTGCGGTTGACTGTGGGAACGGTGCTGGGAGCCTCACTACTCCTGAAATACTGAAATCGCTTGACTGTGACGTTTACGGAATAAACTGCAACCCCGATGGACGGTTTCCTGCACGAAATCCCGAACCTGTTGAAGAATCTCTCGATCTACTGAAAAAAGCGGTCTTGGATTTCAATGCGGATATCGGCGTTGCCCATGATGGGGATGCGGACAGGGCAGTCTTTATTGATGAAAAAGGAAGATTCGTAAGTGAGGACGTTATGCTGGCCCTTATGGCAAAACATTATGTTGAAAAGAACGGAGGAGGGGTGGTTGTCACACCTGTTTCGTCATCAAAGTGTGTGGAAGATGCTGTGAAGTCTGCAGGAGGTGAGATTCTCTACACTCCAGTTGGCTCTCCGGTTGTTGCAAAAGTGATGATAGAAAGAAACGCCATTTTTGGCGGAGAAGGGAATGGGGGCTTAATCTTTCCGGAACATCTGGTGGCGAGAGATGGGGGAATGAGTGTTGCAAAGGTTCTTGAGCTGATGGATTCTACTGGTAAGAAGTTGAGCGAGCTGGTTGCTGAGATTCCAAAATACTACATAGTGAAGGGAAAGGTAGAATGTAGGGACAAAAAGAAGTTGCTTGAAGGACTCAAGAAGGAGTTTCCAGATGCAAATCACATTGATGGAGCGAGGATTGACTTCAGTGACGGCTGGGTGTTGATAAGACCATCAGGGACTGAGCCAATCGCAAGAATCTATGCTGAAGGCAAAACAGAGAGTAGAGCAAAGGAGCTTTACGAGTTGGGTAAAAAAGCCATAAAAAAGATTTTATGAGAAGATTTTCTGAAACTTCTGTGCCATTCTTATTCCCTTTATTTTCAGCCTTCCTCTGAGCAACCATGACATCGTCTTAAGCATACCAGCTTTTCCACTGGCCAAATCGTTTATGACGTCAAAATCAGCTGTGATAACAGAAAACTTTCCTTTTACGGGCTGTCCGTTATAAATGGTAATTCTTCCTTGATTGAACTCGACGGTTGCAGCTGCGTCCATGTCCCTTACTTTCACAACTACAGAACCCTTCATATCTCTTGCTAAGTTAGCCCTTGCCGGTCTCTCTGTAAGTATCTGCTCAATAAGCTGTCCGAGAACTGATGCAAACCCTTCTTTCTCATACGTAACCTCTACAGGCTTGACAGAAATCTCGTTTTTTCCGAGGAATACACCACTGCTAACCTTGAATATCGCGGCAACGAAACCAAAGAATATCAGGAACAAACCCACAAAACCAGCAAAGAATGCGAGAATCCTGACCCCAGATATAAAGAGGTATATTGCACCCACCACAAGCAAAACGCCTACGATGAACCACAGAAGACCGAAAAGAAAGGATTTCAAAGCGAGCCTAAATGCAGCTCCCCACTTCATGTATCAATTGATGATAATGATTTTTTAAAGTTTTCCATTTGCTAGATCATGGGCAAGATCGAGAAGTAAGGCTGTGCGAAAGCTTGAAAAAATAATTTTCCATCTTTAAGACCATGATATCTATTCAGATACCCACCAAAGTCGTTCTCGGTGTTAGCGTGGTCAGAGGGGTTAAAGTTGCTGAAAATTCAGAGAAGGCAGCAGAGCTTATCAACGAGGTTTTAGAGAAGCTAAAGAAGGAAGTGAGAGTTGATGATCTCAGAGAACATCCCGTTGTCAGAGCCTACAGGGATTTTTACTGGCGAATAGGGATAGATCCCACAAAGCAGAGGCCGAGTGGAGAGGCGCTGGTTAGGAGGGCGATAAGGGGAAGTATTCCGAGAATAAACAATGTGGTTGATGCTGGCAATATTGCGAGCATGGAGACCTTCGTTCCTATCGGCCTTTACGATCTCGACAGAGTGAGAGGGGAATTAAAGTTAAGATTTGCCAACGAAGGAGAGATATTCAGACCTATTGGCGGAAAAGATGACAGACTGGAGAAGAACCAGATCGTTCTTGCAGACGATGAGAAAGTTCTCCACGTTTTCCCCTACCGGGACTCACGGGAAACGATGATAAGGAAAGAAACCAGAAATGTGCTAATTGTTGCATGTGGTGTTCCGGGAGTTGAGAGAGCGGTTGTGGAAACAGCCTGCAAAAAAGCCTCGCAATACATCGTGATGCTCGCAGGAGGAGTTGCTGAAGAATGTAAAATCATCTACTGATTGTAGCTCCGCCAACCGACCCGGGATCATGCTTCTCACCCGGGCGTGAGAGGCGGAGCCTGAGAATTACTCGGAATAAATTGTATTAAATTTTGCGGTCTTGAAGGTTGATAGGGTGATTTCAAAATCCTCAGTGCTCCTTTTAGCCATATAACAACAGTTATTAAACTCCTCACAAACTAGCACCATGCTTCCCGATGTTCAGCTACTCAAGCCCGAAGTCCCAATTGGTCTAAGTAGGGTGGGTGCTACTGGGATTAAGAAGCTCGTTGAGGTTCAGAGAGAGGGAAAAAGGCCTATCATCCTCATATCCTCATTCGATGTTTTTGTTGACCTTCCCGCCCACCTCAAGGGTGTCAACCTCAGCAGAAACTTTGAGGTGATAGATGAAGTGATAGAGGCACTAACGGCAAAGCCCATTGAAAACATAGAAGACCTTGTTGTTGAGATTGCTCGCCACCTGCTTAATAGACATGAGTACGCGACAAAAGCCGAGGCAAAAATGACTTCAGAGCTGATAATGAGGAAGAGGACACCGAAAACCAAACAGAGGACGCAGGAAGTAGTTAAAATATTTGGAGAAGCTTCCCTGTCAAGGAACGGAAAAAAGCTTGTGTTGGTGGGTGTAGAAGTTACGGGAATTACGGCCTGTCCATGTGCACAGGAGCTTGTAAAAGCAAGATCAGCTGAAAGACTTGCCGATTTAGGCATTGATGAAGAGCTAATCCAGAAAATACTCGATAACGTTCCTGTTGCCTCTCACAACCAGCGTGGAAGAGCTACGCTTAAGGTTCAGGTTACAGAGAACTTTAAGGTTCCGATAGCAAAGCTGATTGAAGTTGCCAAGTTCTCGATGAGCTATGAAACTTACGAAATTCTCAAGAGAGAGGATGAACTTGCAGTCGTTGAAATTGCTCATCGCAACACGAGGTTCGTTGAGGATAGTGTGAGAATAATGGCAATGGAACTACTCAAAGCTTTCCCAGATGCACCAGACGACATACTGACGTTCCTCAAGCAGGAGAATGAAGAAAGCATACACCAGCATAATGTAGTTGCGGAGAGATATGCCACTTTTGGAGAGTTAAGAAATGAAATTGGCTCTGCTAATGCTTCTGGCAGCAACGCAGCTAATTGAAGTCTATCCAAACCCATACGGGCTTGATGAAGCAGAATATATCAAATTCCACTGTGATTCCAACTGCGTCTTAACAGACGGGGAGGGAGAAATAACAGTCAGTGCTGGAACTCATATTGCCGCGAAAAACCTGAGTTACTTCAAAGAGAGATTCGGTCATGAAGCTGACATTGAATTTCCGCCAAAAATGGCTTTATCAAATGAGGGAGAGGAAATCTGCCTGAACGAGGATTGCTTTTACTACGGGAAGGATGTAAGTTTACTTGATGATGGTATAATATACTACAGAACCGAATCAGGCTGGGATTTTAAATACGAGGACTGGAGTAACTTTTCATGCGTTACAGACAGGGTTGAGGGAAGATTGATAATAACACCCGCTGACTACACCCTCGATGATGGGTGGATTGTCGCATCATATACTTTCTCAGCCCCCTTTAAACCAGCAAAGCTCTATGTTGACGCAAGTCCTCCATACGTACCATGCAGGGAGCTCGAAATCCCCAACACTTACTTTCTGAACGCAAATTCCCATAGAAATTTCCACTACAAGTTTGCAGTTAAGGGTGAGAATGTAGTTTTAACAACAGAGAACTGGATTTTCACGAAGAAGGGCTACATTGTGGAATTTAAGAGCGGGAGAATCGCTGATACGCTACTAAAGCTTCTCGAAAGCGATGAAAGATACATCTCCAAAAAACCTGAGTATTGCACCGATTCAAGCTACAGAAATGGATACGGGGGCAGATATTCAGAATTCTCAGCAAACGTAACGTTATTTATAATCCCTGACTGCAACCCCATTCTTGAATTCATCTCATCCGCACGTAGCAGGCTTTACATCATCTCGCCTTACATGAACCTTGGCTGGTACACCACTGGAGGTCTGTATGATTCGATAAAAAGGGCTATCGAAAATGGAGCTGAAGTTTCCATTTTCTTGGATTCGAGGTATGCGGACAAAAATGTCGTTGAATCTTTGAGGAATTCCGGTGTAAGGGTGAATCTGGTTGAGGGTCTTCATGGAAAAGCGATTGTTTCGGATGACAGATTGCTGATAACATCTGCAAACATGAACATGTATGGATTAAAGCTGAACCGGGAGGTTGGTGTGATAATAGAGGACAGAGAGCTTGCGAATTTTGTTGTTGAAGATATCGGGAGTGTGAAGAAGGACGAGATAACAACCTTGGATTTGACTTTCACGGTGATCGCCTTCCTGATCTCGTTGACCATCTTCATCAGATACGGAAGGGCAAAGAATAAGTTTTAATTATCACCTATCAGAAAATAAAGTGAGGTGTCGTGATGGGACTAGTGCTCGCCCTTAGGAGAAGATTTGGATTCATACTGAAACTGTTCTTCAAAAAGGACAAGATGAGAATTGGAATTTATGGCCCTCCAAACGCAGGCAAAACGACTCTTGCAAATCGCATTTTAAGGGACTGGACTGGTGACATTCTCGGATCGCCGAGTGATGTTCCTCATGAAACGAGGAGAGCGAGATTGAGAGAGGGTGTAAAAATAGAGGTGGACGGAAAATCTTTGACAATAGATATTATTGATACCCCTGGTTTGGCGACTAAGATAGACTTTCAGGAGTTCCTGAAATACGGCTTAGAAGAGGAGGAGGCGAGGAGAAGGGCAAAAGAGGCTACGGAAGGTGTTATTGAAGCAATAAAGTGGCTTGATGACCTTGATGGAGTGTTGCTGGTTATGGATGCTACCGAAGATCCTTTTACCCAAGTCAACGTAACCATAGTTGGAAACATGGAGGCAAGAAAGCTCCCATTGCTTATCGTGGCGAACAAAATTGATTTGCCTAACGCATCTCCGGCGAGAATTAAGTCAGCCTTCCCACAGCATCCTGTTGTACCAATATCGGCTCTGAAGGGAATCAACATTGACTCGCTTTACAAGGCGATGGCGGAGAGGTTCGGCTGAGGTGGTGGGAATGGAAGGGGTGCAGATGAATTTAATATCCAAGGATATGCTCGAAAAAATGCCATCAATGGAAAAACTCAGAATGATACTGGACAGCGTGAAAGAAGGTAAGATAGTCGTCTTGGAGACTGGCCTCACTCCTGAAGAGGAAGCAAAGCTCATAGAAATGACGATGCTTGAGATAGACCACGATAAGTTCATCGGGATTGAAGTAGAATCATACCCTGCAAGGGAGAGAACCTTCCTCTCGAGACTTTTCGGCAAGAAACATGGAAGATTGACAGTAATAGGTCCTGCAAACAGGTTGAAGACTCTGGAAAAGCAGGAGGATGTGATAAAGGCACTTGTGCAGATGTAGTGGTCAAAATGGCTCACAGATGCACCAAATGCGGAAAACTGTATCCTACAGGCGACATGCGGTTACTCAACGGTTGCGAATGTGGAAACAACAAGTTCCTCTACGTTCCAGATGAGAAAAGAGAAGTAAAGAAAGAAGAGGTTGAAGAGGAGATTAAGAGAGAACTCACGCAGATGGGTATAGAAACTGTCAGAATAATCTCGCCGGGAAGATACGAAATAAACATAGAAAAGCTTCTTCAAGGTGAGGGAATCGTAATTGCACTGCAAGAAGATGGTAGATACATCATCCATCTTCCATCTCTTCTAAAAAAGCGTCGAACTGAGAAGTGATATGGTTAAACTTAAATTCAGTTTTCCCCAATAGGATGGAAGATAATGATGGAAGAAAGTATATTCGACACAAAATTCTGGAAAAACGTTGTTGATAGATCCTTAGCAGCCATATACATAACGGACGAATCTGGTAAGGTAATCTACGTTAACGATATTGTTGAAAGAGCCACTGGGCATTCAAAAGAGGAGAGATACTCCTTCAATTCCATTTTCGAGCTCGCACATCCCGATGACAGAAAAAAGTTAATCCAGATGTTCTCTGAGCTCTTGCAAACTGGCAAGCCAACCCTCTACGAGAGCAGATACTTGACCAAAAGTGGCAAGGAAAGATGGATATGGGGGTTTACCCTCCCAATTGTCTACAGAGGGAAAAAACTTTACATTGGAAACTGGATTGACGTAACGAGGGCAAAAAAACTGGAGCAAATGTTGAAGGAGAGTGAAGAGTTTTACAGAACCCTTGTTGAAGATTCCTTAACTCCGATTTACCTCCTTCAGGATGGTGTGATGGTTTATGTCAACAAAGCCTTCGAGGAGGTTACGGGATACAGGAAAGAAGAGATAGTGGGTAAGAGTCCCTTTTTCCTAGTCCATCCAGAGGATAGAGAGGCAGTCTACAGGAGGTATGTTGAAAGAGAGAAGGGCTTGAGAGAGACCGAAACCTACAGCTGGAGAATAATAACAAAGAGTGGTGAAGTGAGGTGGGATACTGCAAGACCGGGCAGAGTTACCTACAAAGGAAGGCCAGCAGTTGCAGCTACAGTCATTGATACTACAGAGATCCATAGACTCCATGAAGAGTTGAAAAAGAGGAGCGAATATCTTGCGTTTCTTAACAAAGTGATGAGACATGATATTGCGAATGCCATCACCGCAATAAGAGGTGTGCTGGAGGTAATCAGAGAAGACCCCAAAGAAGCAGAGAGGATAGTTCCTGTAGCCCTAAAGAAGATTGACTACACTATCCAGCTTATTGAGGATGTAAGAGAATTCGAAAAGGGGTTGGAGGAGGTTAAACCTGTAGATATTGACGAGGTTGTAAAAGAGGTGGTAAGTTATTACAAAGAGGTAGAGTTTGACTTAAAACTTGAAAAAGTTACCGTTCTGGCAAACGATGGATTGAAAACGATATTAAACAACACAATTCACAACGCTATTGTTCACGGAAAAGATAACGGGATCAAAATAAAGATAGAGACGTTTTCAGATGGGCAGTATGGAATCATAAAAATCTCAGATACTGGAAAAGGAATTCCAGATGAGATAAAGGAGAAGATTTTCGAGGAAGGGTTTACAACGGGTGAAGGAACAGGGTTGGGGCTTTACATCGCAAAAAGAATTCTCGAAATCTTTGGAGGAGAAATAAAGGTTAAGGATAATAAGCCAAGTGGTGCAATTTTTGAGATAAAAATACCAAAAATTAAAGGGGAAGGCTAAGAGCTCTCGTGGGGCAAACCTTCACACATGCTCCGCAGTGGACACATTTTTCTGCAGTTATTACCACCCTCTTCTCCCCGTTGAAACTTATGGCCTCAGTTGGACATATGCTCACGCATGCTCCACAATGAACACATAGCTCATCATCTTTCTGGACAGCCTCCGCAAGTTCCACGACGTCAACACCAAGTTTCTCCAAAACTCCCTCTATTTCTTTGACTTTCTCATCCTCAACCTCTATGAGTATCTCTCCCCTCCTCGCTCCAACTGATGCTCTGAGGATATTTATCAAAGCCCCCGTTTCGAGAGTTGTTCTGGAAATTACCGGTTCTCTAACAGTCTTCGAGTCGAATCTCAGCAACAACCTCAATTTCAATCACCTCGCTATCAACCTGCTCAAATCTTCACTTGTCACTATCCCCAGCACTCTCTTTCTCGAATCCACTACAGGCAACGCTGAGATGTCGTTCTTTTCCATTTTTCTCGCTGCAACCTCCACCGGCTCATCGGGATGTGTGTAGATGACCTTTCTTGTCATTATCTCCCTAACTACCCCTTTTTTGTTCCTTGCCACGGCTTTTGCAATATCCCACGATGTTATTATACCCACAAGAACGTCGTTTTCAACCACTGGCAAATGATTGAGCCCTTTATCTATCATCAGCCTAGCAGCCTCCTCAATCGGAGTTTCTGGTGGAATTGTATGTGCTTTAACCATAACACTCTTCACAACCTTTATTTCTCTCTGCCTCATTGGCTTGAAGATCTCCTTCGTCGGAATTCTATCCACCGGGGCTGTGAGGGAGAACTCACCCCTCTCGACCTGTCTCTTAAGTTCCTCCATGATCTTCTCTGCCATGTAAAAGCTTGAGAGTGGAGAAACCCTTACTTCTTCACCGTTTATCTCAACTTTTCCGCTGATTAGCTCCTCGTAAGTTACCTTCCTCACCACTGGCCTATCTCTCCTCGCAACGCTGAAGTCGATAATCTTGGTCTCTATCTCGCTGTTTCTCACCGCCGTGAATCTCGCCATGTCTGCATCGAGTATCGGGATAGGAATGCCTATGCCAACGAAAAGCGTTGCACCGTAACCTGGGAAGTAGGCAGCCCTCATGAATTCGGGTTTCATCTCCTTCAGATTTCCCTTAACCATAAGAGTTCCGTAGGGTGGTGCATGCTGTGTCCCCTCGCCAATAACATATCCCTTCGCCCCGCAAAGGAATATTCTTGTTCCAACGCCTATTGTTCTGTACTCAGGGTCATTGTTGAGGGGACTGATCTCTCCGGTGCCTGCAAAGGTAACGTTTCCAAAGTTTGGAAGAAGAGTGCCCATATAAGTCCTTAAAAGCCTGTTTGAGCTGTTTGTTGCAGCATTATACCTCTGATAAGCGTTTCTGGGGTTGAGCATGACCGCCTGGTTGACATCCTCAAGAGAGATTTCGGTAACGATTTCCTTTCTCGGATAGCAGTCCGTTCCGTAGGCGGTTGCCTTGAGCTCAACCTCTCTACCTTTAACAAGCTCCTCTATAACATGACTTCCTCCGTACTCCTCAGCGGTTTCTGAGAGTTGAGCAGCACCAAGATAAGCGTCAACTGCTGCAATACCAGTATAAGCTTCAACGTCGTTCATCCACACTCTCTGCATTTTTATGGGGGGGTCAGAATGGCCGAAATTGAAAAAAGCACCGCTTGAGCACATCGCCCCAAATGTACCTGTTGTAACAACATCCACCTCTTTTGCAGCCCTTTCAGCTCCAAGCTCCTCCACAATCTCTTTCATCTCGGCAGCTGTGACGACTACAACGTTTCCTTCTCTGATCTTCTGGTTTATCTCGTTAATCGTTTTGACCATGCATTCAGCAGCATGTTAAGGTATATAAACCTTTGTAATTTTGGGTAAATGTTATATTACTATCAGTAATATCGAGAAAGAAAAAAGAGAATTCATTTTTCGATGCCATAGAAATCGTACCAGCCTCCCCTGCTGCCAGGCTTTCTTCCAAGGTAGCCAGAGAGAACGA
Organism: Archaeoglobi archaeon; assembly: GCA_029259345.1. Lineage (GTDB taxonomy): Archaea > Halobacteriota > Archaeoglobi > Archaeoglobales > Archaeoglobaceae > Archaeoglobus. The sequence goes on along the minus strand of JAPDIX010000075.1, from coordinate 3,883 downwards.
GTTTCTTCAGTGTGTTTGGAGCAGCATAGTGCGGCTCCTTCGTCTCGTTGTAGAGGTACTCTGCAATGTGCAACATGGTGTCAAGTCCAACAAGGTCCATCAGCTCAAACGGACCCATGGGAAAGCCGAAAGCCAGCTTGCACATCTCGTCAATTTCCTTTATTCCACCAATGCCAATCTCGAAGAGCCTTATAGCCTCGACGAGCCACGAGTTGATGAATCTTGTTGTGAAGAATCCTGGCCCGTCACCAGCCTCTATTGGTATTTTACCCATCTTCTTCGATAGCTCCACAGTGAGATTGAAGGTTTCATCGCTCGTTAAAGCTCCTCTTACAACCTCAATCAGCTTCATTACTGGAGCAGGATTGAACCAGTGCATGCCGATAAACTTATCCTTCCTCTCAACAGCCGTTGCAAGGTCTGAAATCATTATCCCTGACGTGTTTGAGGCTATGATAGTTTCAGGTTTGCATATTTTGTCAAGTTCTCCAAAAATCTTCTTTTTGACGTCAGCCTTCTCAGTTACAGCCTCAACAACGAAGTCTGCATCTTTCAAAGCCTCAAGGGAAGTTGAGGTTTTTATTCTTGCCATGGCGGCCTTTGCCTCATCCTCGCTCATTTTCCCCTTCTCAACCAGCTTTCTTAGGCCAAAAGCCCCCGACTCGATTAGCTCCATCGCCTTTTTCAGCACTTCTTCACTTACATCAACCATCACAACCTCATAACCAGTTCTCGCAGCCACCTGGGCAATTCCGTGCCCCATAACTCCGGCACCAACAACACCTATAACTTTAATATCCTCCAGCTTCATTCAATCACCTCCCTCAACATACTTCCAGAAGTCTGGCTTCCTCTTCTCCATGAAGGCGTTCCTACCCTCTATCGACTCTTCAGTGCCATAATACAGGCTTAACCCCCCAACTCCAAGCTCCGTAACGCCCGCCAATCCTTCAGTGTCTGCAAGAAAAGCGTACTTCAGCATTTTCAGTGCTGTAGGGCTTTTTTCGAGCAGCTCGTTGCACCACTTCTCCACCTCCTCGTCAAGCTTTTCGTGAGGAACGACAGCATTTACGAGCCCCATCCTGAGAGCCTCTTCTGCCGAATAAAGCCTGCAGAGGAACCAGATTTCCTTAGCTCTCTTCATCCCCACATTTCTCCACAGCTCTCCCGTCCCGAATCCGGGATCAAAGCTGCCGACTCTCGGCCCTGCCTGGCCGAACTTTGCCTTTTCAGAAGCAATGGAAAGATCGCAGTTCACCTGCCAGACGTGCCCCCCACCAACAGCGTAGCCGTTAACTCTCGCAATGACCGGCTTTGGAATGTGCCTTATCAGGAATGTGACGATCTGCCATCCCACCTCCAAAGGTAAAGCAGCAATTGTCCCTTCAAGTTCCTCACTGCTGTATCCCTTGTACCCACCTAGGTCTCTGATGGACTGATCTCCACCAACGCAGAAGGCTTTATCCCCTGCACCTGTAAAGACTACAACTCCAATCTTTCTGTCAGTCCAGGCATCAATGAATGCCTTGCTTATCTCGTAAACCGTCACAGGAGTGCAGGCATTCAGCTTTTCAGGGCGGTTTATTGCTATCTTTGCTACTCTACCGTCTTTCTCATAGATAATGTCTTGAAACTTAGCCGTACTACCACCCCATCTTCATCTTTTCACACCCAAAATCCTCCTACCAATCAACCATTTTTCAATCTCTTTCGTACCTTCGTAGATTTCCAGAACCTTGACATCTTTGTAAAATCTAGAAATATCATAATCACTGAAGTATCCATAACCACCATGCATCTGCAAACATTCATCCGCGACTTCAACCGCGACTCTTGCAGCATACCACTTGGCCATCGCTGACAGCTCTGGGATGATTTTGCCTTTGTCAATGGCAAATGCAGCTTTGTAGGTTAAACACCTTGCAGCCTCGATTTTAGTCGCCATTTCAGCAACCTTAAACTGGATGGTCTGAAAATGGGAAAGCGGTTCTCCAAATGCTCTCCTCTCCTTGGCGTATCTCACTGCCAGTTCAAGAGCTCCTTGAGCAGCTCCTACAGCCTGTGCTGCAACCCAAGTTCTGCTCCTGTTGAAGAAGTCCATGATGTGGTAGAATCCTTTTCCTCTAACTCCCATCAGATTCTCTTCTGGCACGTGCACATTGTCAAAATGGATCTCTGCAGTATCGCTGGCTCGCATACCAATCTTTCCTCTTAATTTCGTTCTCGTAATTCCGTCAGATTTTAGATCCACAATAATTGTGCTAAATCTTCTGTGCCTTTCGCTCTCGTCCTCTGTCCTACACAACACTATAGCGTAATCTGCTATACTTCCATTTGTGGAGAAGGTTTTGGTTCCGTTTATTACCCAGTGTTTGCCTTCCTTTACAGCTGTGGTCTTTATACCAGCAACATCACTTCCAGCATGCGGTTCTGTAATCATTATCGCCATGATAGCTTCTCCTTTCGGTAAGGGGGTAAGATAACTCTCCTTTTGCTCTTTATTACCATTCAGTTGCAGTGTTTCTGCCCCTATCGTTGTCCCCAATGTGGCAAATCCACAGCCAGGATCTATCCTATGGAATTCTTCCCAGATCAGTGCGTTTTCGAAGTAGCCATAACCCGCTCCGCCGTATTTCTCGTCAATAAAAACTCCGACAAAGTCATTTTTGTAAGCCTTCTTCCATAGCTCCCAAGGGAATTCCTCATTTTCATCGCAGCTTTTAGCGAATTTTGGTATCTCATTCTCGGCAAACTCCCTTGCAGCTTTCTTAATATCCTCCTGTTCCCTGTTTAGTTCAAAATAGTTGTATTCTTTGAGCATCAAAGCATAATTAGCCATTAAAAACTTAAAATTTTTGATAGTTAGAAGATTTTATTAAGTAGCCAACTACCAAAATTTAGTTTAACCATTTTCAGCCAATTGTATAAGCCAACTCGAATAAATTTGAAATGAGAAAAGGAGAGAAAATTTCAATAACGTTTTCAGAGTTTCTAGAGATCATCTTGACTGCAGTAGAGATATTTCACAGGTGGAATATTGAGCTGGCTAAGAGCTACGGGGTTAAAAAGGTGATGGTATGATTGAAGAAGTTGCAAGCGTGTTGGCCCAGATACCGGTAGAGGTGTGGAGAAAGGTAACTGAGAAGGAACCAGAATGGATTCACATGCTAGAATTTCTTGAAAAATACGGATTCGGCAGATTTGCTGTTCTAATGCTTGCTGCAGGATTAAACGACTTTCAGCTTAAGGGGAAGGTAGAGGTTGCTTACTGGCCCAAGATCAGAGAAATTCTTGAAGGAAGTGGGGTTCCAGACTCCCCCAAGGATTTGGAGCGTATTCTATCTGCATTCTACAGGAATGAGAGATTGCCAGAATTGAAGCTCAGAAGACTCAACCGCTTTCTTTCAAGCAGGCTTGCGAGAAAACTTTGGAGTACAACACCTGACGAGGTAGCAAAGGACTTCCTGAAAATCTGGCATAAGCTTGCAGATACAATGAGGCAAGGCAGGGATGCTAAAACGATTACCTTCGCCATGAAGTGCCTCGGAATAGCGCTTCTGATGGCCCGTAAGACGGATTTCAGCTTTGAGAGCATTCCTATTCCGGTGGATTACAGAGTTAGGGAGTTCACGAAAAGACTCGGTGTGAAGGTGAGAGATGACGAGGATGCCAGAGAATTCTGGAATGATGTTCTGAAAGAGTTGAGGAAGAGCAGACCTGAGGTGAACATGATCCACCTCGATTCTCTTGTCTGGCAGATTGGTGTTCTCAGCAAACCAGAAATTGTGAGTTACTTTGAAAATTTGGGTTTGAGAGAGGTTGGGGAGAGGATTGCGGAGCTTGTGAGGTGGTGAGATGAAAAGACTTTGTGTGGTTCCGTGCG
>JAPDIX010000029.1 GCA_029259345.1 Archaeoglobi archaeon | reverse complement strand
AATATTTTCTTCCAAATTTGTGATACTCTCTTAAACGAAGTGATAGATAGCTTATTATAGATATCCGTAAATGATTGATGAAGTGTATTAGAGAGTCTTTCATAACTCATATCCCTTAAATCGTTCCTGTTTTGTAAAAATGCAGAGCTATGTATTTTAAAAAATGCATTTAACGTGCGCAGCAATTTTGTCTTTTTCTCATTTTTATCTGTAATTGCTATTACGTGCACTGAAACATTTTTAACGAGGAATATTTTTTCAAAGAAAATTTTATAATCGTCAAATTCAATTACACGAATACTACGTGAGAACAAGTCCCTGCCAAACATTGAAAGCGCAGATAACATGCTAACAATGCTTCCATGACCTATTTCTTCTATTTTTCTTTTTAAGTTTCAAAAAATAGGTTAAAATTTTTATTCTCCACTAGCCATCTTTAGCCTGGTGGTGATGGATGTACTGGAATCCAGCAATTGAAAGGCTGTCTAGAGAAGAGCTTGAAGAGATTCAGGAGAGAAGACTGAAAGCGCTTGTGAACACAGTCTATGAATACTCTCCCTTCTACAGGAGGCGATTTAAAGATGCGGGTGTGCACCCATCAGAGATTAAAAGCCTTGACGACCTTTCGAAGCTCCCCTTCACGAAGAAACAGGATTTAAGAGACAACTATCCCTTCGGAACGTTTTGTGTTCCCCTCTCCCAAGTTGTGAGATTTCACGCGTCGAGTGGTACGACAGGTAAGCCAACCGTTGTTGGATATACTGCAAATGACATCAGAAACTGGGTTGAGAGTCTATGCAGGGCTTTGGTGAGCTGTGGTGTGAGCAGCGAAGACATAATGCAAATTGCATATGGTTACGGGCTTTTCACAGGAGGGCTTGGTTTTCACTACGCTGCCGAAAGACTTGGCTCTACAGTCGTCCCGATCTCTGCCGGAAACACAGCGAGGCAGGTAGAATTGATGAAAGACCTTGGAACAACAGTTATTGCATGTACCCCTTCTTATATGCTCTATCTCTCAGAATACGCCGAGGAGATGGGGGTGGACATCGCAAACGATACAAATCTAAGAGCGGGAATTTTCGGTGCAGAGCCGTGGAGTGAGGAGACTAGGAAAAGAATAGAGGATAAAACAGGTATATTGGCCTATGATGTTTATGGTACATCAGAACTCAGTGGTCCCCTGTTCACCGAGTGCACTGAGCGGAACGGGGTACATATATGGGCTGACATGTTCATAACGGAGATAGTTGATCCAGAAACAGGAGAGCAGGTTGGTGAGGGGGAAAAGGGGGAGCTTGTTGTAACGACCATCTCCAAAGAGGCCCTTCCGCTGGTAAGATGGAGGACGGGAGACATAACCTACATGGAATCAGATAAATGCGGGTGTGGAAGAACCCATCCGCGAATAATGCGTACACTTGGCAGAGCAGATGACATGCTCATCGTCAGAGGAGTCAATGTGTTTCCGAGCCAGATTGAGCATGTACTTCTCCAGATCCCTGAGGTTGGGGAGCACTACATGATAATCCTCGACAGAAGGGATGATGGTCTGGACGAGATGACAATTCAAGTAGAGTTGAGTGATCGAGTCTCGATAGATACCACTTCAGACATACTTAACTTGGAAAAGAAAATCGCTGAGAGACTCAAGAGTGTTTTGAACGTGTGGGCAAAGGTAGAGGTTGTAAATCCGGGAACACTTCAGAGGTTCGAGGGAAAAGCTAAAAGAGTTATAGACAAAAGAAAGATATAGGTGATAGTATGATAAAGCAAATTTCCGTATTCGTTGAAAACAAGCCCGGAAGGCTTGCTGCCGTTACTGAGAAGCTTTATGAGAACAACATAAACATCAGAGCCTTCACCATTGCAGAAGCTGGAGATTTCGGAATAATAAGGATGGTTGTTGATAAAACCGAGGAAGCTTACAATGTCCTGAAAGAAGCAGGATTTACTGTAAGACTTACAGATGTGATTGCAGTTGAAGTAGAGGATGAACCGGGAAGTTTGCACAAAATTGCGAAAGCCCTTGGCGATGCTGGAATCAATATTGAGTATGTTTACGCCTTCACAAGTGAGGAGCACAAGGCTCTAATCATATTCCGTGTCAGCGACAAAGAGAGGGCTAAAAGCGTTCTTGAGAAGCTGGGGGTTCTCTTCAAGGGAGAAATCAAGTAGTTTTTATGAACTCTTTCAGATTTTTAATTTTTAGAGTTGCTTCTCTCTTGGTAGCGGTGGTAGTGTTTGGAACGATTTCTTACCGAATCGTTGAAGGGTGGCCATGGTTTGACTGCCTCTACATGACTGTGATAACGATAACGACCACAGGGTATAGTGAGATCAGGCCGATGAGTGGTGCTGGGAGAACACTTTCAATGATTTTGATGTTCGTGGGTGTTGGGGTATTTCTATACTCCGTCAACGTTTTTATGTCTGCCATTGTTGAGGGTAGAATTCAGAAAAGGTGGGAAAAGATGATTGAAAAGATGAGCAATCACTATATCCTTTGTGGATACGGGGTTATGGGCAGAGAGATTATCAAAGAGCTGCCTCCAGATAAAGTTGTTGTCGTTGACGTTGACATAAACAAGGTCAACACTGCAAGGGAAGATGGATACGTAGCAATTCATGGAGATACGACTGATGAGGCGACGCTTGAAAAAGCAAAAATTTCAGATGCGAAAGCAATAATCTGTTGCATGAGCGATGCCAGCAATGCATTCACGGTTTTAACTGCCAAAGAGCTTAACCCATCAGTAAAAACAATCGCGGTTCTCAGAAATCCTGATGCAGAAAAGAAGATGCTAAGGGTGGGTGTTGACGTTCTGCTTTCCCCCTACAGAGATGCTGCAAAGAAAATACAGACAATAATATCAGAAAAAGCAACAGCAGAGTTTGTTGAGACCGTGATGAGTGGCGCCAAATCCCTGAACCTTGAAAAATTTATTGTAAACGAAGAAATGGCCGGCAAATCCTTGAAGGAACTTGATCTTAGAAGAAAGACGGGTTGCATCGTTGTAGCCATTGTGAGGAGTGGAGAGATTATATTCCCCGAAGCAGAAACTACTCTCGAAAAGGGAGATATACTCTACATGCTGTGTTCCGGAAATGTAAAGATGGAAATCGGCTGACTTTGTCAAGCGACTCCAGTCTTAGACAAAATTATCTCAAAATCATCCTTCGTTGGATTTGCAGCCTCCAGGATTGTGAATCTTTTCTTCCTAAGCTTTTTAGCCATCATCAACGCCTCAAGAACCTGTTCCCTTGTAAGACCTATTTCCTTTGCCGTTGTGGGAGCATGAACTTTTTCTAGAGATTCCTTAACAAGCTCCCAGTTGCCTCTTCCGTAATTCCTTTCATGGAGGTATTCCATAATTATTGTCCCAATCGCTACCTGCTCACCATGGGTTCCATTTCCATAGCCAAGGTAGTCTATTGCATGGCTGAACTTGTGCTCCGCCCCACTCGCAGGCCTGCTTGAACCAACAAAAGCTATAGCAACTCCACTCATTATAAGACCTCTTACAAGCACGAGAAGGTGAGGTGTGAGAGTTAGATCGAAGCCCTCTGCTCTGCTGACCATAAGCTGGGCAGGCATGACGGCAATTGATGCAGCAACCTCATTGTAGTTCTCCCCCACGAGGTCTCTTGCGAGCTGCCAGTCCTTAACGGAAGTTATGTTAGAAATCAAATCCCCATATCCTGACCTGAGCAATCTAATCGGGCAGTTCTTTATTATATTAAGATCGGCAATGACTGCTGAAGGGGGGTTAGTTGAAATTGAAACCGGCCTTCCATCCTCCTTAAAGCTTGCTACTGGAGACGCTATCCCATCGTGGGATGCTGCTGTTGGTATGCTGATGAAGGCTGCGTTCATCTCTGTTGAAACAACCTTGGAAACGTCGAGAACCTTTCCCCCTCCAATGCCGACAACAGCATCATAATCGCTGAATCCCGATTGCATTATTATTTTGCGAGTTTCTTCCATTCTCGCACTCTCAACAATCATCATATCGTAGTCCCAATCAGCCAGCTCATTCACGATATTTGCCACGACAAGATTCTTTACCACACTGTCTGTAAGCAAAAGAAAGTAATTTACTTTCAAACTATCTAAAACCTTCCCAAGCTTTGAAATCTCTCCCTCTCCTATATAAATGTGATACGGTAGCTCTACGGTTTTAAACCTCATAACTACCACCCCATATCTTCATCTTCTGCAAGCTTTTCCAGCCTTTCAATTCTCTTCTCAACTGGAGGATGAGTAGAGAAAAGTGAAAGTAAAGTTTTTCCACTCACGGCGGGAACTATGAAAAAGGCGTTCAGCCCCTCTACCTTAGCTTTCTCCTCCTCACCAACATGCTTCATTTTACCACTGATTTTCAGTAGTGCTGAAATCAGCGCTTTCGGATTTCTCGTAAGCATAGCACTACCGGCATCTGCAGCATATTCTCTGTATCTGCTGAGAGCTCTTATTAGGAGAAAGCTGATGAACCAAACAAGGGCTGAGACGAGAAAAAGTGCAATAGCTGACCCTCCTGATTCCCTCCTACTTCCGAACATACCCATAAACATCGCCCAGCGCATGACGAAAAATGCCAGAGTAGAAATTACACTTGCTACCGTCATCACAGCCATATCTCGGTTTCTGACATGGCTGAGCTCATGGGCGAGAACAGCTTCAAGCTCATCTCTGCCCAATGTCCTTAGCAAGCCGGTTGTAACCGCTACAACTGCATTTCTCGGATTTCTACCAGTCGCAAATGCGTTGGGAACGGGTGTTTCAACAATAGCAACCCTCGGCATGGGCAATCGCGCCCTGCTCGCAAGCTCTCTTACAATCTGGTGCAGTTCAGGGGCATCTGCCTCACCCACAACTTTAGCCCTCATGCTCCAGAGTACAAGTTTATCAGAGAAATAATACTGAGCAAAGATCATTAAAAATGCGAAGAGCATCAGAAACTCAAATCTGATACCCATAGCTGCGAGAATCGTTAGGAAGGCAAGATAAAGTAGTGCGAGAAGAAACATCGTCATGAACATTCTGAATTTCAGTCCCATAAATAAACTAAGTGGGAGCTGCTTTATAAGACTATTGCAACTGCATCAGTTTTTGCATAAGGTCATTCGAGTTGCTGGTGGAGAAACACGAGAGGTTCTCCGGCATACCCACACAGAAACGTGGAACGAAGATAACACGAACTGGTGGTTCCTCTTTCGATGCATCAACGTAAACGGGCACGAATTTAGATTTTATGAAGTCCATTGCGGTGCTGTTTGATGAAAAAAAGTCTTTAAATGTCCTACACTCAGGGCATGTATCGGTGCCTATAAAAACAAACATCTTTTTACCTTCCTTCTCTGCGATTCTCTTACCCTCGTCAAAGCTATACCATCCACTCATACTACTTTTCTCGCTAAAAACAGAAATCGCTATCAGGGCTAATCCAACAACTGCGAGGATGGCATAGATAGCTCTCATCCTTCGCTTTATGAGCCGAAGATTTAAGAAGATAACGCGGAGGTTAACTCATGGTAAAAGATGTGGCTGATGCAATACTCGGCTCAAGATACCTTGTAGCGCTTACGGGTGCGGGTGTTTCTGCAGAAAGTGGAATCCCGACCTTTCGCGGCAAGGACGGGCTGTGGAACAAATACCGCCCTGAAGAGCTTGCCAATCCAGAAGCCTTTGCCAAAGATCCGGAAAAGGTCTGGAAATGGTATGCATGGAGAATGGAGAAGGTTTTCAATGCCAAGCCAAATAAGGCGCACTTTGCCTTTGCGGAGCTTGAGAAGATGGGATTGCTCAAGACCCTAATAACCCAGAACGTTGATGATCTCCACGAAAGAGCTGGTAGCAAGAATGTTTTGCATCTTCACGGTAGCTTAAGAGTTGTGAAGTGCACCGAGTGTAAAAACAGCTTTGAGATGGAAAATCCTCCAGTAATTCCGCCATTGCCAAAATGCGAAAAATGTGGGTCTTTACTACGCCCTGGAGTCGTCTGGTTTGGAGAGATGCTCCCTCCAGATATTCTGGAGAGGGCGTTTCGAGAGGTTGAGATGTCCGATCTGATAATTGTTGCCGGCACATCTGCTGTGGTTCAGCCTGCCGCTTCCCTCCCTCTGGTTGTGAAAAGACATGGGGGTATTGTGGTCGAAATAAACCCCTCCAAAACGCCCTTATCAAGCATTGCGGACTACAGTTTAAGAGGAAAAGCTGGGGAGGTTATGGATGAGATATTGCAGTATATCAGAAAAGCTCTCTCTTGAGAAACTCTCTCAGCATGATAGTTGCATAACATCCCTTCGGCAGATAGAAGCTGAAGGTGCTGTCAGTGCCGCCATCAAAACTGATTTCGGTATGTTCAATAATCATATCTGCTGGTCTGTAGGATCCGCTTGAGGAAAACTCTTTGTGGTCGGTTTTGAAACTTTCAAGGCTAAGATCATCCTCGCTTAAAAACTCCAAGGCAATCCTGCTCCAGCCCTTTAGCTCTGTTTCATAACCGACGAGGGGCAAAGCCAAAGTGGCCATCCTTTCTCTCACAAGGTATCTGACTCTCGACCTGTTTGCGGCTACATTGCTGCAATCCGCGAAGGTGGGTCGGGTTTTCTTAAGGGTAATGTAACACGCAGCATCTCCCTCTTCAACCGTTTTAATCTCCCCAAACTGCCTTATTCTTCCAGATAGAAGTCTGTTGAATATGTAAGACTGATAAGCGTGGATAAACATCATTTTAAGATTTTTCGGGAGCGACAGGAGAGCTTCTTCCTCACTTTTCCCCTCTCTCAGCTTCTGAAGCAAGTTTCGCTCGTATCGGAGATACTTCGGTAACTCTCTCAAACCAAATCTGGGATCTCTTGTTTTCCACAGCTCCTCCCTGATCTTCCTTGTATCCTCATTCTCACCCTCAAAGGGTTTTGCAACATACACCCAGAAAGCTTCCTCATAGTTGCCCTGCAAAATCAGCTTTCCCACCTCATGCGTTATGTATCTAATGCTACCAAAGCGCTGCAATCCAAAAAAGTTGGGTGTCCCCTTCTCCTTCAGTTCCTCTCGTGTTTCCTCAAAGAGTTTTCCATCTCTACAATCGTAAACTTTGATCCTGAAAAAGTTTCCAAGCAAGACCCCAAGCTGAATCTGTCTCCTTGCATACCCCACAACCTCGATTTTCGCGTCAGCTATTCTTACATTCTCTACATCCTCAGCTTTAACACCTCTGATCGCGTAGTACTGCACAGTCAAAGCCCTTTTATCTTTTGTTCCAGCAAAGCTTACCCTTTTTTGACTGATGCCAAGCATATTAGAGAGAACGCGGGCAAAGTTCAGGGTGTCCCAGTTCCGCTTCTCCACCTTTACAACCAGATACTCTCCATCATCGCTCAGATTTAGCTCGCCAATCTCTTCAACGTAAAAATCTTCGGGTTCATTCTTTATTTTGCCCATCATCCCCGGCGTTGAGGATATGTAACACTCAATCCCAACTTTCTCTTCTACCACAGATAAGGATTGATTGGAGAGTTTTTATGCATTTTGAACTGCAAAAATTAAAAACTCTGTCAACAAAAAGTGACCGATGGAAAAAAGCATTCAGGACTCCATCCACGGCGTGATAAAGATTGATGAGTGGATGATAAAGATCCTTGACACTCCCCAGTTTCAAAGATTAAGGAGGGTAAAACAGCTCGGTTTTGCTGATCTCGTCTATCCCGGGGCCAACCACACGAGATTTGAGCACAGCCTCGGTGTGATGCATATCTGCAGAGTTTTAAAAGATAGACTTGAGCTTGATGATGTTGTCCTCGTTGCTGCATTGCTGCATGACATCGGACATGCCCCCTTCTCCCACGGCAGTGAGAGGTTGGTGGAGGAGTATGTAGGTTTCAAACATGAAAACATCTCAAGAGTTATTAAAGGAGACTTGAAGGACGTTTTGAATAAACTTGGCTTCAGTATTTCCGAAATTGAGAGTATTGTGACCGGAAAGAGAATATCCGTTGTAAATGGAGAAATAGATGTAGATAGAATGGACTACCTTGTGAGGGACTCTCACTACACCGGCGTTGCTTACGGCGTTTTCGACATATACCGCCTTATTGACAAAATAAAATTTGAAGAGGGTGTTGTTATCCAGCAGGGAGGGATTAAGGCTGCTGAAAGCCTCCTAATATCTCGATTCCTAATGTATCCCACCGTCTACTTCCACCATGTCTGCAGAATTGCGAGAAAGATGTATGAGAGAGCAATGGAAAGGATAATTCAGACAGGGTTTGATGCTTCGAACCTTCTTGAAATGGATGACATGGAGGCAATGATGCTTATAAAAGAAAAAGAAACGGAGTTCTACAAGAGAATCGTCAACAGAAATCTGTTCAAAAGGGCTGTTTACGTGTCAAGGAGGGCTGTAGACTTCAGAGAAGTTATGAGGATAAATGAGAAGAGGGCTGAGAGAGAAATTGCCGAGGAGGCTGGGGTGGATGAGAGGTATGTCATAGTGGACATCCCACCTGTTGAGGAAATGAGGGAATCAGGTGTTATGGTTGAAACTGACGAGGGGTTGAAAACTCTCGATGAGGTTTCGCCGCTCGTCAAAGCTCTCAAAACAGCCTCCATCGAAAACTGGAGGTTAGGAGTATACACCACAAAAGAATACCTTGAAAGAGTGGGCAAAGCGGCAATGGACTATTTCGGGATCGAAAAGGTCGTTCAGAAATCCCTTGATGAGATATTTCCGTGATTGTTGATACCAATATTTTTATTTGTTACAGTTCCCACTAAATCCATGATTGGGTTGATTGGTGGAATGAGCTGGGAATCAACCGTCGAATATTACAGAATAATGAACGAACTAGTGAGAGAAAGACTGGGAGGCTGGCACTCTGCTGAGATACTTCTTTATTCTGTGGATTTTGATGAAATTGTCAGATTGCAGAAAGCTGGAGATTGGAAAAAGATGAGTGAAATTCTGGGCGAGATAGCTGTCAAGCTTGAAAATGCTGGAGCAAAAGCTGTGCTCATCTGCACAAACACGATGCACAAGATTGCTGACGAGGTTCAGAGCAGGATTAATGTCCCGCTGATTAACATAATAGATGCAACAGCCGAAGTTCTGAAAAGGGATGGGGTTAAAAAAGCAGGACTTCTCGGCACAAAATTCACCATGGAGGACGGATTTTACCAGGAGAGGACGAAAAGACATGGTATTGAGATATTAATCCCTGAGAGGGAAGATGACAGGAATGCCGTGCACAGCATCATCTTTGACGAACTCTGCTTGGGCATTTTCAAGGATGAATCAAAGAGGAGGTTGGAGAGTATAGTGGAGGAACTGAAGCGGAGAGGTGCAGATGGAGTAATCCTCGGTTGCACAGAACTCCCCTTGCTTCTGAAGGGAGATGGTTTATATGACACAACGAGAATTCATGCCGAAGCTGCGGTGGAATTTTTACTGAGTAACATTTAACTATATCTTCTCCATTTATTCAGTAATGCAAGATTACATACCACCTCCACCATCGCCTTATCGTCCGCCTGAGCTAAAAGCTCTCTACTTCATAGCTGGAATCATAGCTCTGGCAGTCATCGTTTCTCTTTCAATGTATTACTACACAGAATACATCTGGTTTGAGGCAATTGGATACGGAAATGTGTTTGTAACTTACATCACTTACTCAATAGGATTCTTTGCCCTCATCTTTGCGATATTCATGGCTTTCCTGACCGCAACCAACATTGCCGTCAGAAAAGTTACAATGGAGTTTCTCGGAGAGCCCTTCAAGGTCCCCCATATCCTGAGCCTGATTATCTCCCTCTTCGCCGCTCTATCAACCCAGAATCTCTGGAAAACTATGCTCTTCTACTTCAACGCCTCTGAATTCGGCATAAAAGACCCTATTTTCGGCATGGATGCATCCTTCTACACATTCAAACTCCCGTTTTTGAAAGTTCTGCTCGGAGCAATGCTCGCAGCGGTGATCATATCAACAGCAATCGCAATATTCTCTTATATATACACTTTCAGATGGGTTAAGAGCTTTGACGAATTCAAAGAGATTTTTCCCGGTAGCGGATTTGTGCACTTCTCCGTCATGGCCTTCCTGATTCTCTCATTAACTGCAGGACTCATCTACATCTCAAGATACGAACTTGTCCACTCTCAACACGGCCTTTTGAGCGGTGCGGGGTATGTGGAGGTGAATATTCTTTCTCCATCTCTCATTCTGATCTCCACACTCGCCCTGATTACAGGCTTGGTCTCCGCTTATCTCATAGTAAAGAAGGACTTCGAAATGTTGGGTTACGTTATAGCCATCTTCATCGGAATTTCAATTCTTGCAACAATTATTGTTCCATTCACAGTCCAAAAATTTCAGGTTGAGCCATCAGAACTTAGTTACGAGAGTGAGTACCTCAAATACAGTATAAACTACACCCTCCATGCATACGGGCTTCAGAATGTGAAATACCGATACTTTGAGTACAACCCTACTCTGAGCTACAAGGATGTGGCTGAGGCAAAGGCAACGATAGATAACGTCAGAGTGTGGGATCACAGACCGATCAGAGATGTTTTCAGACAGCTACAGCAGATTAGAACGTACTATTTCATCAATGACGTGGATGTGGATAGATATTGGATAAACGGAAGTTATACTCAGCTTATGATAGCCGCAAGAGAGCTTTCAACCGATTTACTGCCTTCTAGAGCACAGACATGGCTCAACAAGCATCTGATCTACACCCACGGTTACGGAGTTGTGGCATCGCCGGTCAACACGGTATCTAAAGAAGGTTTACCTGAGCTTGTTGTATACGACATTCCGCCAAAGGGAGAGATCGAGATAAAAAGACCTGAAATCTACTATGGCGAAATGACCGACGATTACGTGGTTGTCAATACTCTACAGGAAGAATTCGACTACCCGATGGGCGACGTCAACTTCTTCACAAAGTATGCAGGAGATGGTGGGGTTAAGCTCGATTATATGCGCAAAGTACTTTATGCTTTCAGATTCGGAGACGTAAATCTTATCCTCAGCAAATACATCTCTGATGAGAGCAGGTTGATGATGCACCGGGATATTTTGGAGAGAATAACCACGATTATGCCCTTCCTCTTTTACGATGATGATCCCTACGTTGCTGTAATAGACGGTCAGACATACTGGATAATAGACGCTTATTCTCTGCTTGATGGATTTCCATACTCAGCAGAAATTGGAAGATACAACTACATGCAAAACCCTGTTAAGGTTTTCGTCAACGCCTACAATGGAAGCGTGAAGTTTTACATCGTACAGGAAGATGCTTACGTTAGAACTCTCGAAAATGCACTTCCAGATCTTTTCACAAGAGATATGCCTCAAGAGTTCAGAAAGCATATCAGGTATCCCAGAGACTACTTTAACGTTCAGGCTTACATCTACTCCACCTACCATATGAAGGATGTAACTGCATTCTACAACCGTGAGGATGTCTGGGCTATCCCATCAGAGAAGTTTGAGGGTGACACCGTAAAGATGGAACCGTATTACGTGACCTTAGCCCTCGAGGATGAGCCTGAGTTTGTGCTTATGATCCCTTTCACACCAAAGAACAGAGACAACATGATTGCATGGATGGCTGCAAGGTGCGATGAGAAGTATGGGGAACTTATAATCTACGAATTTCCAAAGGGTGAACTGATATACGGACCGATGCAGGTTGAGGCAAGAATAGATCAGGATTCTGAACTTTCAAAGCTCTTTACGCTCTGGAATCAGGCTGGTTCAAGGGTTATCAGGGGTAATCTCCTTGTTATCCCAATAAACAACTCCGTTCTTTACATTGAGCCTATCTACCTCAGGGGCGAGTCGGCAAAAATACCCGAACTGAGGGGCGTTATTGCTGCCCATAACGATGAACTGAAGATGGGTTCAAATCTCTACAAGGCTCTCGAAATGCTTTTTGCTGGAAAGCCAGTGGAAAAACCGACCACGGAGAAACCTGCTGAAGCTGAGAAGAAGCTGGAATTGCTCAGGGATTACTATTCAAAACTTACAGAGGCTGTGAAAGAAGGTGATTGGATAACGTTTGGAGAGATGCTCAAAAAGATAGGAGATGTTCTTGGATACAAAGAACAGTAAATTTTGTGGAAAAGCTTATTAGCTCCTTGTTATATTTTGTCTATGGAGTGGTACTGGATAGGGCTGGCGATAGTTATAATACTGTTTCTGCTGTCATCCATTAGGATAGTTAAAGAATACGAGAGAGGTGTTATTTTCAGGCTTGGAAGGCTTGTAGGCGCGAGAGGGCCGGGGCTGTTTTTCATAATTCCGATTCTTGAAAACATGGTTGTCGTTGATCTGAGAACTATAACCTACGACGTGCCGTCTCAGGAGGTTGTCACAAGAGACAACGTGACTGTAAAAGTCAACGCAGTTGTTTACTACAGGGTTGTAGATCCAACAAAGGCCATAACAGAGGTATTCGACTACCAGTATGCTACTGCGCAGCTTGCTCAGACGACTTTGAGGAGCATAATCGGTCAGGCCGAACTTGATGAAGTGCTATCTGAAAGGGACAAGCTCAATGTAAAGCTACAGCAGATTATAGATGAGGAGACCAATCCGTGGGGTATAAAGGTAACAGCGGTTGAGATCAAGGACGTCGAGTTGCCAGAGGAGATGCGAAGAATAATGGCTATGCAGGCTGAGGCGGAGAGAGAAAGAAGATCAAAGATAATCAGGGCTGAAGGAGAGTATCAGGCTGCGATGAAGCTTAAAGAGGCTGCTGATGTTTTAGCTCAGAGTGAAGGGGCAATCCTACTGAGATACCTCCAGACACTCAATGAAATTTCCACCGAGGAGAATACCACGATTGTGATGCCAATTCCGGTTGAACTGTTAAAGTTCTTTGTTGAAAAGAAAAGCTAAAAAATCGTCCCAATTTTTTTAATTCATGAAAATTATCCCATGCCCATCTTCTCCACTACTTTCGAGAAGAATTGCCGAAATTACTGGGCTTGAAATGGGCAAAGTGACTTTTAAAAAATTCCCGGATGGAGAGCTATATGTCAGGGTTGAAGACACTGAGGAGGGAATTATCGTCGGAAGCATACGCTCCAGTGACGACATCATTGCGATAGCTCTGCTGCTTGATGCCATTGAAAGGGCAAAGGTTGTCGTGCCATACATGGGCTATGCAAGACAGGACAGAGCTTTTAACGAAGGAGAGGCTGTCAGTATAAGGGTGATAGCAGAAATCCTAGAAAGAAAGGCTGAAGAAGTTATCACGGTGAACATACACAGCAAGCAGGCAGCTTCACACTTTAAAAAGCTGAGAGACCTGGATGCGATGCCCAGAATCGGAGAACACTTTGCCAATCGAGAAATTATTATGATCTCGCCAGATAAGGGATCGAGAGAGAGAGTTAAAATTGCAGCTGAACACGCGAACTGTGATTGGGACTACATGGAGAAAAGGAGGATTGACGCCACAACTGTTGAAATAACCCCTAAGAGTCTTGACGTTGAGAACAGAGATGTTGTTATAGCTGATGACATAATCTCAACTGGAGGCACGATGGTTGAGGCAACAAAGAGGCTCTATGAACTGGGGGCGAGGAGCGTTTCTGCTGCGTGTGTCCATGCCGTTCTTGCCGACTATGCGGCGATCAAACTGTTCAATTCAGGGATAAAAGACATTCTCGCCACAGACTCCATCGAATGTGCCTTTAGCAGGATTAGTGTTGCAGAGCTTATTGCAGACAATGTCTGAAAACACTTTTATGCCTACCTGAATTTGGATTGGAGATGAAGAGAAGGGTCGTGGCAACAGGAACATTTGACATAATCCATCCAGGGCACATAACCTTCCTGAGGGAAGCAAAAAAGTTAGGAGATGAGCTGATAGTCATTGTTGCAAGGGAGAAAAATGTTAAACATAAGCCAAAGCCAGTTGTTCCTGAAGAGCAGCGCAGGAAGGTTGTGGAGGCTATAAAGTATGTCGATAGAGCCATTTTGGGGGATGAGGAAGATATTTTTAAGCCAATAATGGAACTCAAGCCAGATGTTATTGTTCTGGGCCACGACCAGCATTTCGATGAGGGCTGGCTTAAAGAGGAGCTTAAGAAGAGGAGTTTGGATTGCGAGGTTGTGAGGATAAGGGTTAAGGAGGATTGCCCTTACTGCAGCTCTCACAAAATTATTGAGAGGGTTTTGGAGAAATACGGAGGGAGATAATGCTGTTGATGATACCCGGCCCGGTTCAGCTGCATGAGAGAATAATCAGGGCAATGGCGAGGCAGATGATAGGGCACAGAACTGCAGATTTCAGCGCAATAATGGAGTTCTGCGTGGATGTGCTTAAGGACGTTTTTGGGACTGGAGGAGATATCTTCCTGATCTCCGGCTCGGGAACAGCAGGGATGGAAGCGGCAATAGCTTCATTTAGCAAGGTCAAAAAGATAGCTACGCTTGAAAACGGGAAGTTTGGTGAAAGGCTTGGAGAAATTGCTTCACGTTATACAGAGGTTGAGAGGATTCAGGTTCCTTGGGGAGAATCGTTTGAGCTGGACGATGTCAGAGAGGCATTGGAGAATGGCTGTGAGGCAGTAGCCTTTGTCCACAATGAAACCTCAACCGGGATTCTCAATCCAGCCAAGGAGATTGCCAGAATCGCGAAGGAGTATGATGCACTTGTCATAATGGATGCCATAACCTCAGCCGGTGGGGACTACGTTAAGATGGACGAATGGGGTGTGGATGTTGCCATAGTTGGCAGTCAGAAGTGTCTCGGAGCTCCACCCGGCATGGCTGCGGTTGCTGTAAGCGAGAAAGCATGGGATTACTACAACGAGAACTGTCCCTACTATCTCGATCTCGCAGCATACAGGAAGAAGCTCAAAGACATGCAGACTCCCTACACTCCAGCTGTGCCACTGTTCTTCGCCCTTGCTGAGGCTTTGAAAATAATAAAGGAGGAGGGTCTGGAGAACAGGATACACAGACACCGTATTCTTAGCTCTGCGGTCAGAAAATGGGCGGTTGAAGCTGGGCTTGAGCTTTTTCCCAGCCTGAACAAGTATTCCAGCTACTCTAATACAGTAACCGCGATAAAGATGCCCGATGGCATTACCGACAGCGATCTGAGAGGTACGTTGAGCAAGGAGTATGGAATTCTGATTAGCGGAGGTCAGGGGGAGCTCAAGGGCAGGATTTTCAGAATAGGAACAATGGGGAACGTTGGAAAGTTTGAGACCATCTCCACCCTTGCCGCCATCGAGGACGTGCTGATGAGGAAGAATGCTATTAAGCCAGCTTTGCAGTATGCTCAAATTTTGCTGAGGGATTTGCAATGAAAATCGGAATTGCTGACACAACCTTTTCGAGGATAAACATGGGGAAGATAGCCATTGATGAGCTGAAGAAGATAAGCAGCATCCCCTACGAGCGATATACTGTTCCAGGAATAAAGGACTTGCCAGTTGCTGCAAAAAAGCTGCTTGAGGAGAAAAACTGTGATATCGTCATTACACTTGGATGGGTTGGGGGAACGCAGAAAGACATGTTCAGTTACATTGTCCTTAGCATGGGGCTAGTCATGGTGCAGTTGCTGACCAACAAACATGTTATTGATGTAACGATCCATGAGGATGAGGCAGAGGATGAGAAAACTCTGCTGATGGTAGCTGAGAACCGTGTCAGAGAGCATGTCAGAAATGCGGTTGATTTACTAGTCAACCCCAAGAGGCTGCAGAAACTTGCAGGTACTGGCCAGAGGCAAGGATATCCGGACGTTGGATCGATATTGAAATAGATTTTTCAAACATTGCTGGCTGATGTGTATGTAAAAAAGAAAACTATTTCATCCCCCATCGTCTAACTTAGCAACCGTGAAAAGAAGAGCACCCCTCAGTTCACGGTATATTGTAATTCTCGCTGCGATTGTTGGTATAGTATCGGGCTTAGGTGCCTTCATCTTCTACTTTTTACTCGATCTGTCCACGAAGTTCTTTCTTGCTGGACTTGACAATTTCAACCCACCACTGGCTGCTGGAGAGGCAGAAGTTGTAAAAATAGACTTTCACCTTGGTTTTGTTCCCCTCCCCATCGTCGTCGCCCTTGGAGGTTTGCTTAGCGGAATAATTGTTTACACATTCGCACCTGAGGCAGAGGGCCACGGAACAGATGCGGTAATTCGCGCCTTTCATAGAGTGAGAGGAGTTATAAGGGCAAGAGTTCCAATTGTAAAAGCGGTTGCATCAGCAATAACCATAGGCAGTGGTGGGAGTGCAGGTAGAGAGGGTCCAATAGCCCAGATTGGTGCCGGCTTTGGATCTTTCGTTGCAGAAACGCTTAAGTTGTCCGACAAAGACAGGAGGATGCTCGTAATTTGTGGAGTGGCAGGTGGGATAGGTAGTATTTTTCGAAGCCCTTTTGGCGGGGCGATGTTTGGAATTGAAGTCCTCTACAGAAGGGACAATGAAGTTGAGGCAATAGTTCCCGCCTTCGTCTCTTCGATTGTCGCTTTCATAGTTTTTGATATCATTATGAGCTATTTTGCCGGCACCCCATTTGGTGTCCTCCCCATTTTCAAAATTCCGCAGGTTACAATCCATTCCCCACTCGAATTTCCGATGTATGCAGTAGTCTCGGTGCTAGCCACATTTTTCGGGATAGTTTACATCAAGACATTTTACTCGGTTCATGCCCTTTTCAGAAAACTTAAACTTCCACCCCACTTCAAACCCGCAATCGGTGGATTTCTAACAGGCATTATAGGCCTATTCTTGCCGGGAGTTCTTGGGATGGGTTACGGTTACGTTCAGCTTGCAATAGACGGTAAACTTGCACTCACAGTTATACTCCTTCTGATTATAGGAAAGATACTCGCAACGTCCTTCACGGTAGGTTCTGGTGGGAGTGGCGGGGTCTTTGCTCCATCAATCGTTATTGGCAGCATGGTTGGAGCGTTTGTAGGATACCTTTTCAACTACATTTTCCCCCAAATCGTCGTTCAGCCAGAAGCTTTCGTGCTTGTGGGAATGTCGGCATTTATTGCAGCCGTGGCTAAAACTCCAATTGCTGCCATTCTAATGGTTCTTGAGATGTGTGGGGGTTATTCACTTCTACCCGCATTGATGATAGCTGCCACCCTCTCATACTATCTCAGCGGAGATTACTCCATATATTCCGAACAGGTGGCAAACAGGGCAGAGAGTCCAGCACATAGAATGGAGATGTCCATAGATGTTCTTCAGAATGTGAAAGTTAAAGATGCGATGGTTCCGGCAGAAAAGATTGCTGCAGTCAGTCCCTATCAAAAAGTAAGTGAGGTACTTGAGCTGATTGAAAAAACCGGGCATATTGGCTTTCCAGTCGTCAGGAAGGGAAAACTTGTAGGGGTTGTAACTTTCGAGGATGTTGAGAGGGTTCCCATCGAGGAGAGAGAGGCAAAGAGAGTTAGAGACATTATGACGAGGGATTTGATCGTAACTTATCCTGATGAGACCCTTGAGGATGCTCTGATCAAACTTGTTGAGAAAGGGGTTGGGAGGTTGCCCGTTGTTGACCGCCAAGATGAAAGGAAACTTTTAGGTATGATAACGAGAAGTGACATAATGAAGGCTCACGCAAGAGAAGTTGCGAGGCTTGCCACATGAAAATTCTCCTCATTACTGGTAAACTCGCCGAGGAAATGGTGAGAAGATACGGTCAGGGAGCAGATGTAAAAGTTTGTGATGTTGATGTTGCTGCCTTCATAACACCAAAAATTCTCGAAGATGTTGACCTGAGTGGTTACGATCTCGTTCTGGTTCCGGGGCTTACCTACAACTATGACTGGGAGAGTTTTGAGAGAAAGAAGGGTGTTAAAGTTAGGCTCGGCCCAATTCACGCTTACGATCTGCAACACGTCCTTAAGGTAGCTGATAAGGTAGAGTTTTCTCATCAAATCCCTGCATGCAAACTTATCGAGTCTGTCAAGGCAGAGGAGGTTGTCAGGGAAGTTAATGCCCTTGAGGAAAAACACCTTTTCAAGATTGGAGATGTTGCGATTGGTGGAGAAAGCAGAATGAAGGTCGTGGCAGAGATTGCTAGCTTTAAAGATTTTGATGATTTGGAAAGGAAAATTGAATACTACACTGAAAGCGGGGCAGATATAATAGACATTGGGGTTCCGCTTGAGTTCGACTCTGAGTGGCTCTCCAAAGTTTTGAAGGTTGCCGTAGAGGTTTCGGATTTACCACTGAGCGTGGACACATTCAGCAAGAAGGCCATCGAGATTGGGGTTAAGCACGGGGTTGATATGATAATGAGCATTTCGAGGGAAAATTTAGATGCTCTAGATGCTATAGAAAATCAGGGTATTGTTGTGGTTGAGAGAAACGTTGAGGGGCTGACTAAACTTCTTAACACAGTTAAAAAGAGAAACGAAAAGGTGATTGCTGATTCTGTCCTTGATCCACCACTGAGGGTTGCGGAGTCTATTGTAAGATACAGGCAGTTCAGGGAGCTCGACCCTGAAACTCCAGTGCTTTTTGGCATAGGAAATGTGACGGAACTTAGCGATGCTGATTCAATTGGTATAAACGCCATTCTTGCCTTTATTGCTGAGGAGATAGGATGCAATTTGCTTTTCACAACTGAGGCGAGTCCAAAAACCACAGGGAGTATTAGAGAACTTAAAATAGCCTCCTACTTAGCTAAAGCAGCTAAAATAAGGGATTCACCCCCAAAAGATGCAGGATTGAGTTTACTTGCTCTGAAAGAAAAAGTTAGATACGAGGAAGAAAGAACTGACCTTAGCAACGTTGTTGAGGCTGAGGAGAGCAGAGAGTTTATCCGTGATCCATTGGGAGATTTCATCATTCAGGTTGTTGATGGAAAAATTGTTTGCAGGCATGGCAGCATGACCATCATTGGCAAAAAGGCGAAGGAGGTTGTTGACACTGCAATAAGACACAACCTGCTTTCAAGGTTGGATCACGCTGCCTACCTAGGCAGGGAGTTGATGAAGGCGGAAATTGCATCTCTTCTCAGAAAGAGCTATATTCAGGATAGAGACCTTAACTTTGGCTATTACCAGAAATAAAGAGTCTTAAAGTTTTGTAAAGGATTAAAAGCTCCATTCACCGCTGATTGATTCACTTAACAAAAAGTTTCGTTATATATTCCAAGATGCAAGAGTTGATTGAGGTGGTGAAAAATGAGGAGGTTAATCGGTGCGGTATTGGTTCTGATGGCGCTGGTGATGACAGCTTCAGCAGCTCAGAACTTGAAAGGAGGAGTAACTGTTGCTACAGACATAACCAGCACCGCTACTGTTAAAATGGGTCAGCACGGTGCAGGGGAACCAGCAGCAGGAAAGCCCGCTAACGTAGGTGAGGGGTACTCAAAGGCCAAGGAATGGTTTGAAGAGACAAAGAAAAAGGTACAGGAGGCGAGACAGCAGGCTGAAGAGAAGAGATTTGAGGCATGGAAGAAACACCTTCTTGCATGGGTGGAAGTGGGCAAAAGATGGGTCGAAAGAGTTGAGCTTAGAGTTGAGAACCTTAATCTCGGAAACGATAGCAAGGAGAGGCTGATGAACAAGCTTCAAGAGATAGAAAGTAGATTCACTGAGATTGAGAGCAAAATTGAATCGGCTCAGAACTACACGGAACTCAGAGATACTACAAAGGAGATAAAGTGGATGTGGGGAGAGCTAAAGCAGGAGATGAGACATGCGGTCCATGGATACGCTATAGAAAAGTATCAAGAAATCCTTGAAAGGTTGAAACAGGTCAGAGATAGGCTTGAGGCTGTCGGACTGAATGTCAGTGAACTGAATGAGAAAATAGATGAGATAGAACAGGCAGTTGCAGAGCTTGAAGACAGTGTGGGAACGCCCGAATTTGCTGATAAAGTTAGAGAGATTAACGGGTTATTCAGAGAGGCATTTGGATTAGTTAAGGAGCTTTCAAGAGAGGCAAGGTATGAATACCACACTGGATTCGTCTATGCTCACGTTAATGGAAGCTTTGAGCTGAGCGGGAACTTCAGCTTAGTGCAGATCAAAGGGGAGGGCGACGTAACAATTCCCGAAAATGTGGTTGTCACAAGCGTTGACACTCCCGGTGTTAGAATGATAGTTGCAAGAGGTAACTTCACAGCGAGCGGAGAGGGAGAATTCAGAATCCTTGCACATGGTAGTGGTGAACTTGTGCTTAACGGAGAAGGTTACTACAGAGTTAAGCAAACACCAACAAGCCCAGTGACGGATGAGATTGAATTTGAAGGGGAGAAAAATGTAACATTCGGGTGAGGGATGACCTATGAAGAAAGGATACCTTATACTGCTAATTGGACTCGCAATAATATTCTCCGGATGTCAGGGTAAAAAAGTGGAAGAGGAAAGTGGAGTTACGGAAGAAGCTGTCCCCTCGCCAACGACAATGCCAACAGATACAGTTAATGAAACAGTTCAGAACGTTGATCAAGAGCTTCAGGAACTTGAACAGTTGTTGAAGGAGTTAGAAAGCTTAGATAATGTGGAATTGGAGCTTTAATTTTTATTTTTTATTATTAAGTAGCTTTAGGATTAAAACTGCACAAGAAAAGAGTTGACTTGCACATCAGAATTTCAAGAGATAATTATATATTTCTTAGAGAAAACTTCAGAAATCGATTTTCAGAAACCATAAACCGACTACTGGACTCTCTCAGGATTGAAGATCCTTTTGAGATAATAGTTATTGGAAAGAAATGGGCTCGGCCGGATTCGAACCGGCGATCTCCGCCTTGTAAGGGCGACGTCATAACCGCTAGACCACGAGCCCCTAAGATGGCATTAAAAGACTTGGTTATTAAAGCTTAACGCTACCAAAAGATTAAAACACTGCGAACAAAATTTTATCTAAGCGGGGGTTGCCGAGCCAGGAAAAGGCGCAGGGCTTAAGAGGGGTTCTGAGATACCCTGTCCCGAAGGGGTCCGCGGGTTCGAATCCCGCCCCCCGCATTTTTCAGCGATTCGAGGCTTTTGATGTGTTCATTTAGCATACTGAGCTTAAATACTTTTCCGATACTGAAAAGAAGTGTTATAACTATAACTACGAAAAAATTATTGAAAGTCAAAATTATAGTCGAATAATAATAACAATACCATTGCTTATATGAATTACTATGTCAAACCAGTGGTTTTGGATAAAAGGTGTGACCTTTGCTCTTTTTTCGTACTCCCTTGCTATTGCACAGAGAATTTTAGGTTTGTCAAAGTCTTTATATCCGTATACTTGAACGTTTACACTTTCAACCCGGTGGTGTTTTTTAGTACATCTATAAGCTTCTCTTCACTCTCCCATATTTCTGAAATTGGAGTTACCTCGCACTTAACATACTTTGGGAATCTAAACGGAAAATAGAAAAGCCAGTAGTTGCCGTAAGTCCCAAAGGAAGTAAGTTGAGAGAGATAGAAAGACAAGTCGATTGGAGGTTCATCACAATTGATGAAACTACTGAAAGGAATTATTATGTCTGCATCGTAGAATAGATCCAAGTAAAATGAAGCAAAATCCCCAAAATCATTGGAAAGCTCGTATAATTTAGCAAATACTGAATTTTTGTTCAATACGAACCATTCTTTATAGAGTAACTCTTCTACAGCATAAGTTTCAGTGGTATATCTTCTGATGACATCCCATTTCACCTTCTCTTCCGGAGAACTTGGTATTAGAGATTTAAGCTGGGATATTACTAAGATGTTGTCATCGAGGTCACGCTCTTCTGCTCTTGGCACAAATAATTTTGATAGGAGATACAGTTCTCGTAGCATGAGATCATTTAATTCTGGCAAAGAAACTTTCTTGCAATAAAGTAGCGTGTTGTCTCTGCCTAATGAGAGCGCAGCATAAAATGAATCGTCAAGGTCTTCTGGTTCTTCATTAATTATGGCATGGCACGATGGTAATGTAAAAGAGACTATGGCTTTAAGTTCCTTTGTCATAGAATGATTTATGAATATTATAGCTTAAATATTTTTGTTGTGACATTCTTTATCTTTAGGTAAATATATTGTGAATTAGATGTTAGGCAGAGGTAAAAATAAAATATGACCAGAGCAAAAAGGATCATGTTTTATTTTACAGAAATAAGGATAAAGAGTCTAACAAAATCCTACAAAAGATAGAACTACTCAAATTCAGACGTAAAAATACAATTTAAAGGTTTTTGTATTCTACTACAAGAGCGACTTTGGGACAAAACTACCCATCACCCCCCCCACTGCAAATGTGTTATCGGCAAACCAACAGCAAACATAGTCATCTCTCTTCTATCTTCTCTGCCTTATCACCCATCCAAATCATCCCTTACCGGCTGAAAAACCTGATTCACTCAAATTTCTCTTGAAATACCTCTTCAGAAACTTATAGGGAGCCTCAACAACCCTACTTTGCTGATCTGTTTTTTAGTAGCCCCCTTCATATCTAACTGGAAGATAATCTTATCAATGTGCTGTTTATTCTACAAAAATTGAGTGGGGCCGCCGAGATTTGAACTCGGGTCACCGGCGCCCCAGTCCTCAATTAAACTGCTCTCCACCGATTACGGAGGAAATAACGGTGGGCAGGAATTTATCTGCTGAATACATTGAATACCGCTATTCAAAAAACAAGACAGAACGTGGACGCTACTGGGTGTTGAAAGTCCAGAAAGACCTCATGGAAAAAACGGGCGGTAAGCTGAACCGGAAAACTCTGATAGACTTCCAAAACTGGTACATGAACCAATACGACAGCTTTGACGTCCTCCGCAAATACTACACCTACACCAGAGCCTTCCTGGAATACGTGTACAAGGTTACCGGCAACCCCTCGCCAGGGACCTCAAGGACGTCCTTGACAAACCTGAGAGGCCAAGCAAGAAGATCAACCCGATCATCGTCAGAGAAGATGACGTGAGGAACATCCTCAGGGCAACCTACACCCTTCCGAGAGATCCCCACGTCTCTGTAGAGCGCCACGTTTACTCCAAAATCAAGTTCATCGCTGCCATCCTCCTCGCAGCCTACACCGGCCAGAGACCTGATGCAACCATCGCCAAGCTCGACCTCAAGGACCTTGAAGATGCTCTCTCGAGAGATCCACCCATGCTGTGGATCCCCGAGGAGGAGGATAAGGAGTCATTCCCCCACTGGGTCCCTCTCCATCCAGTAGTTGTGGAATGGCTAAAACAGTTAATCCAAATGAAAGACCGCACAACGACAGAGAAAATATTCCCTTACGATAAGATTAAGACTGTGTTTGACAAAATCAACGTTAAAGCTGTCCATACCAG
>JAPDIX010000002.1 GCA_029259345.1 Archaeoglobi archaeon | reverse complement strand
ATGGGAATTTACTTGTTGATACTTCTGTCCTTTCTTCTTTCTGTTATTGTGGTTACGGCACAAATAAGGATATTCAGAAAAATTGGATTGGTCGTTCTAGACTACTATAAGTCAGACTTGAGAAGAGTGCCGACAAGCGGAGGCGTTTCAGTACTTATCGTTCTAATAGTTATGTACTCTCTCTTTCATATCTTCAACAACTTTTGGAATAACCCTCCACTTCTTCCGATAACCCGATTGGATTGGAAGGCATTATTTGTAATCACTTTTTTCGGTGTTTTCGGGTTGCTTGATGATTATGTAGATGTAGGAAGGATAACGAAAATAATTCTTACATTCTCATTCTCCCTTCCGCTTGCAATTGAAATTACCACTAACACCGTTTTTTTGCCGTTATTCGGATTGTTGGTGCTTGGGTGGCTCTACTGGCTGCTTGTAGTTCCCACATACATCATGGTTACTTCCAACCTGATCAATATGCATTCGGGATTTAATGGGATGGCAGTTGGTCTTTCAACGATTATAATCGCTTTTCTGCTGGTAAAATCTATTTTAGCGGGTCGAGATACATTTTTTACTCTTGGATGCATGTTAGGAGCTTTACTCGGTCTGCTGTGGTACAACAGGTATCCCTCAAGAGTATTTGAGGGGAACGTTGGTGCCCTTTTAATGGGAGCAGCTATTGGTGCTGGCATAGTTGCAAATGGCTTCCTTGTGTCGGGATTCCTCATGCTAACCCCCCACGTGGTAAATTTTTTGATGTACATCTACTGGAGAATTATGCGAAAGCTACATCCAGAAGACCCGAGATGGAATCCAGTAAAGTTTGGAAAGGTGAGAAAAGATGGGACAATTGAAGTACCAAACACTCTTACTCTGAAGTGGGTGCTGCCATACCATTTCAGGATGACTGAATGGCAGATTGTGGTGGCGATGTATTCTCTAACCTTTATTTTCTGCATTTTGGGCCTTTTCATAGATTATTGAAGGATTTAACTGTTTTGAGCCCAATTTAAGATTAAACATTTTTTACGATAATAATTTTCTTTAGGGTGCTTACACAACTTTGAATCTAATCTCTTCTCTAACACATCCAATCCACAAACAACAAGCAATCCAACCTATCCACGCAAAGAGACATAACCAAACTACCTTTCAAAGGAAATAAACTGATTTAAAACCGCAAAGGTTATGTAGGAGGAGGCATAAGCCTCCTCTTGGTGAAAGCATGCAAATCCCGCTCGTAGTCGACCAAAGCGACTACAGATGGCAGTTACTTGGGAAATTACTTAACATTTTCGATTTCAGGAAGGTGAAGAAGATCATTGCCAAATTCGCTTCGCCAATAAAAACTGCAATCAACTGCATTAAAATCACTCTCACTTCAATGTTCTTCTCAACCACCATTTCTCATGTGGTCGAAGAAGTAAAGCGTAGGGACGATTTAAGGAAGTTTCTCGGAATGAATGAGGAAGAAGTGCCCAAAGAAGGCTACGTCTACGCTTTCCTTTCCAGATTCAACTTAAACAGCTTTGTATCCATGACTCTTCGAATTCTGAACTCTGTAACTAGGAAAAGGGCAAGAAATACCAGAGTGATCGTAAATTGCACTGATATAAGCGTAGATATAAACTGGTTCAGGAAACCAGTCAGACAGAGGGGTCTGGAGGGGAAAGAGTATAAGTGGGGCTACTCTTCGAAGGGAATGTTTGTTGGGTTTAAGCTCACTCTCGTTCTGGAATATCCTTCAATGAGACTTTTACTGTTCCTGCTGCATCCCGCAAACAGACATGAAGCCAAAATCTTTCAAGAGGTGATGGATGAGCTTAAGAGGAGGAAGATAATCAGGAGAGGAGATGTTATTATCATGGATAAGGGATTTTACGCTTACAGGAACTATTTAATCGGGATTAATGAGTATAGAATCATTCCTCTGATTTTTCCTCGAAGCAACTTTGACTTTGAAAGATTAGACGGAATGCTTAGCTATCCCTTAAGCATTTTCGATTCTAAGAGCTTGGATGAGGAGATGAGGATGGTCAAAGCTTTAAAATCCAGGCTTTTGAATTTGCTGAAAAGATGGAGTGATTTTAAGGCTGTGAGATCAGTGTGATTGAGGATTTGTTCAAGCTCGCTAAATCATTTGGATTGCGACGATTGCATAGATATACGAGGAGACCCGTGTATAAGTTTGCAGTTCTGAATGTCCTTTTGATTGGCTTGGTTGTTGCTCTGGGTTTTAGAGAAAAGAAGGTACTGCAGAGGCTGGCTGAGATGTGATTTGGTAAGGATCCTAAATTTTCTTTTTTATTTTTAACCTACATTGCTATTGAATTATTATTAGGAATATATTCATAATAGAATTTTATTTAACCAAAATGTATTTATATCTTTAAGTATTACAATAACAGGGAAAGATAATGAATGTAAAAAAAATAATCGTTTCAACAATTCTGCTGACAGTGGTTATGGTCGGAATCGCTGAGGCAAACCGAAACCCCGGAAACATATGGGCTGTTCATTCAGATGGTGCAAGGGAGGACTATTTTAACCTTGGGGAGGACGTTTTTCTGGAAGGACAAAATTTGAAAGAAGACTGGACTTACCTTTACTGTATTTTCGACAAGGATGAGAGGTCTTCAGCTTATCAGCAAGTATTAAAGTCAGGATACGTTGATACCAACTCAATGGGATACATTCCCCCGCAATACATATGGACTATTCCTAAAGGTGATTTCTCTGGCCATGATTACAGAGTAGACCTCGTGATTAATTCCTCAAACGGATGTGACGGGATAATTAAGGCCAAAAGGGATACCTTTTACAGCTACACTAATTCAATCCCAGAGTTTGGAACAGTAGTTATACCCGCAGCAATTGCAATTGGCGCCATATTTCTAACAAGGAGAAGATAAAAACAATTTTTCAAAAACTTGCGGTAAATTTTTATATTTTCTTTGAGAGTGTAAACTATGAGCAAAAAGTATTTGTTTGTAACTATCGCTTTTATATATGCAATTTTGATATTCTATCTGTCATCAATTCCTTCTCCACCTAATCCTATCAACTCAAGCCTTTTTCTGTATTTACACCAGAAATTGGTTGAATCGGGTGTTGAGTTTCTTGGCATTCCCTTTTACTTTGTGTATCGCTATCCCGATAAATTTGCCCATATGATGCTTTACATGGGTTTCGGGCTCATTCTCAATCCTACTGTAAAAACAACGGTGGGGAGATATCCAGAACCACTCTCGATCATATTGGGCTCGACTTATGGTGCAACTGATGAATATCACCAGAGCTTTGTCCCTTACAGATCAGCAAGCACGTCTGATTTAATGGCGGATATTGCTGGACTTGTTATGTCTCAAATCTTGCTACTTGCTGTAAGAAAATTCAGAGTGGTAAGATGATACTGGCAATTGTGCAGTTCTTTAGAGTTTTCTTCGGACTGATCTTCCTGTTTTTTGTTCCGGGGTTTGCTTCCAGTCTTGTCCTGTTTCCGAAAAAGGAAGAGTTGAGCTTAACGTTGAGATTAGGTCTTTCCGGGGCATTAAGTGTGGTTTTTGATGTCCTGATCACTCTCTTCATTGATCTTGTTTTACACATACCAACCACTCCCGTAAATATATTTACATCCCTCACTATCTTTACCTTGGTCTGTTTAGCTGTTTGGAGACTTGAAGTTTTCATACTTACGAGAAAACGTGAAAATATGGTTCAAGAAGGAGATTCTCTGATCCAGAAATGAGCTTCATAAGTGCTTCCACTTACCTCAACAACAACACTGACTTTTGCGGGTAGATTTATGTCCTCTGGGATTGTGATGGACTCAGACTCCTCAAAAGATTCTCCTCTTTTTATTGTAACTTTTTTGGATTTTACAAGCACATCATTCAAAAAAATGCCAATTTCGTAATCCTCATCCTTCATTTCGTGATTTGTAATCCCATACCTGAAAGTAATCTCTTTTGGCAATTCTGATATATTTATGTAGTTACTATAGCTGTCGGGGTAAATGTACACTGCAGAATATGATTCCTGTAAGCTTGACCAGATCAGAATTGCTGCTACTATTCCTCCTATGACCATAGCCAGCGCAGCAGTTTTTTGGATGATACTGTCAGAGTCATATGAATCGTCATTATCTCTTTCTGCCATGACCCGATTTGTAATTTATGAGGTATAAATTATTTTGTTTTCGGTGTTAATATTGTTATAAAAAATAATTATAAAAATAATTAAAAAATTCAATATTTATTTCCTTCTTAAAAGTACTATTGCTCCAAGAAGTCCGAGTGCTGCTACTGCTAATGGCGGAAATTCTGGGACTGACGGCGGACGAGTTATCCATTCTTTTTCTACGGTTTGCGAACATACTTCTTGTTCAGTATTTTGGTCAAAGAAGCAGGCCTGTATAACGTCCACTCCTACCCCACCGTCGCCAGTGTATGTAAACGTAGCCTCTCCATTCGAATCCGTTGTGTCCGTGTCACTGTCACCTGCATTTGGACCTGAAAGCACTGTAAATGTAACATCAACGTCTTCAGTAGGATTGCCCAGCAAATCTGCAACCTTGGCAGTAACAGTATGGCTCTGACCAACGTAGTTCGTGTCTGTTGCAGGAGTTAAAGTTATTCCCACAACCGTAACACCACATGGCAGATTTGACGGGTTGAAAGGTTGTTCAAGCTCCTGTATCCAGACCTCAAGCAGTTTTGAATCCGGCATGTAGTCCATGTCCATTCCGTTATATATTATCAGTCCAACATCAGTTCCTGCAGGATACTTGGCATACGTGTGAACCGGGCCCGTAACCTGATTAATGTTGGTTCCAGACATATCAATACACCAGTATGGGTCAAAAGTTACCATAACGTTCATATCTCCAACTGCGTCGGTCGAGGAGCCTAAATATGCCGCATCAATGAAGTAGGGGCTTGCTGGGTTATTGCTGGAGAGAGTGTTATCCTCAACTATGGTCAGAGTGCCAGAAGCGCCCATTGCACCGGGGTTGTTTGTATTGAATGGATACGGTAGCCAGCTGTAATCAGGTCCTGGAGTGCACTCACTGTCGTATATGATTAGCTTTTTCCCTGTAGCAACTGCATCAACTATTGCTTGTTTCTGCTCATCTGTAAGCGTGCCAGAACTGCAGGCCATCACATAACTTGCCATATTGAGAACAATTGTGTCAAAAGGCGTCAGATTTGCCGCACTAACATCACATGGTGACATGGGGGTAAAGGAGATTGCGTCGAGTCTCGGCTCTCCGCTGACAGGTAGATAACCCCCCCACGACCATCCCATATAGTTTGCATCATACCATCCCGTTCCCAAAGAGTTGCCGCCAATTATCACAACATTCTGTGATGTTGCCGCCGTAGCTGTTCCAGCAAAAACTAATAGTGCTGCTATTGCTACTAGAACGCTTTTTAAACTCATATCTTTTTACCTCCACATTCTTATATGCAACAATTATTAGTTTCTTAAACTATATAAACCTTTTCTATACTATCTTCTAAATAATAATTGTTGTCATTATCATAATTTAGTATTCGTTATAAAATTAATATTAAATATATATTGCGTATTCATGCGACTTTAATAAACATTAAAATTCGTAACTCGTTAACTATAAATATTTAACAGAACAGAAATTTTAAACAATGAATGGTGAAAAGTAGATGAAATGGAGCGATTTTTTGAAGATGATTAAAAGAAATAAAAATGCTGATAATATAGAATCTGTTGTTAGGTGTGCAGAGAAGTTTCACAGGCACGCTGGTATAGAAATGCCTGAGATTGACGGAGATGTGGTTGTGGAGACGGGTCATCAGCCTAACTTCCTTCCACACTCTGGAACGTTCAAAAAGGCATTCATGGCCAATTTTTTGAAGAGTATTGATAGTGTGATACCTCTATTTGGGATATACGATTACAATCCAGCAACAGCAAGGTTACTCTATCAGAATAGGGTACCAGACACCAACAAAAACGGATTTAAAAAGATAGGGTTTAAATTGGACAAAAAAGATGCCCTAAGGAGGTTTGATCAGGTTGAAAAACCGTCGAGGGAAAGGTGGATGCAGGAAATTGAAAAAATTAATGAAATTTACAGCTCTGCTGGTATTGATTGGATAATTGATGAAATGGAGAAGAGCTATAAGCTTGGAAAGAGCTTTGCTGACGTTAATGCAATCCTTTTCGCAAGAATTTGCAATTATCTAGACATAAATAAAGTAATCTTTTTTAAATACTCTGATCTCCAAAAGAGGGGAGTTTTTCTAAACGAGTGGATGGAGATATCGAAAGACGTAAGGAAGTTTAACCGAATTTACAATGCTGTAGTTACAGAGAAAAAAATCCCCAATGGTAGAATTAATGAGTTAACTATGGCTCCTTTCTGGTATCTTTGTGAGTGCGGTGGAAATACTCCCGTTTACTACAACACCATTTTTACAGCAAAATGCCCAATTTGCAAAA
Organism: Archaeoglobi archaeon; assembly: GCA_029259345.1. Taxonomy (GTDB): domain Archaea; phylum Halobacteriota; class Archaeoglobi; order Archaeoglobales; family Archaeoglobaceae; genus Archaeoglobus. The sequence goes on along the minus strand of JAPDIX010000002.1, from coordinate 16,946 downwards.
CCACTTACGAGTTTAACAGTATTGAGGAAGCTTTTGACAGATTATCTCCAAGAGCGGTTTTTCGAAATCTTGTGTTTTCGAAAGGCTTAAACACATCCCTGTTCATTTCTGGGAGTGGGGGTAGCCTGATATACGGTCAGATATCAAATAAAATGTACTCAAAGTTTGGTATCGAGAAGCCATTGGTTGCATACTGGAAAAGTAGCGATTATTACCTTTCGCCCATGCGTAGAAAAATAATTTGTGATATCTCGAAATTGTATGGAGAAGAGTTCTTTAAAATCAACATAAAAAGAAAGAGAGCCGAGTGGATTGAACAGTTGAAGTCAGACAAAAAATTCAAAGGATACTATCAATATTCACATACCTTAATCCAAATAGCAGAGAAAGTCTTTTCTCTGAACTACTCAATTATTGATCTTTTAGCAAGTGCAAACGTAGATGAAATAGCGGAAAAGTGGAGGACATCCCTCGATAAGGCTGTGATTTGCAAGAACGAGTTTTACTCCGTCGTTTCAGACGTGGACTTTGGGGGTAAAAATTACTACAATCAGATAATAAAATTGGCTAATGAGAGTAAAGTTGAAGACCCTGCAAAGTTGTTGGGTGGTCAAACATGAAAAAGGTATTGGTTTTAAGTCCGCATACAGATGATGGAGAGCTTGGTTGTGGAGGAAGTATAGCAAGATTGGTGGAAGAAGGTGTGGAGGTGTATTATGTAGCACTCTCCACGTGTGAAAAATCTGTGCCCGGAGAGTATCCACCAGATATTTTAAAAAAGGAGGTCAGGAAGGCCACAAAAATTTTAGGAGTTGACGAATCCAATTTACTCCTTTACGATTTCGAAGTGAGGGAGTATCCTACACTCAGACAAAAAATTTTGGATGCTCTTATCGAAATAAGGGATGAAGTAAAGCCGGAATGGGTGTTCACACCATCATCTTTTGATACCCATCAAGATCATAAGGTTACGAGAGAAGAAACACTGAGGGCATTTAAAAAGTATACTATTCTCGGTTATGAACAGCCTTGGAATAATATAACCTTCAACACAACGTGCTTCATCAGACTTGAGAAGAGACATGTAGATAAAAAAATTGCAGCCTTAAAGTGCTACGAATCACAGATGGATAAAGCTTACATGAAGGAAAAATTCATCAGAAGCTTGGCAAGGACGAGAGGCGTGCAGATTGATTCTGAATATGCTGAGGCGTTTGAGGTAATTAGATGGATAGTCTGATGCAAAGGGTTTTATGATGCTTTAAAAAGTGATATTGTGACTCGAAAAAGAGAAGGTTTAACGTTGGCTTTGGCGGCACTACTTCTTGTGGCAGCATTTATCGAGCTTAGTTATGGTTCCTTATATATCGGTTTGGTGTTTCTTACATTAATAGTTATTTTTGTATACATACTTACAAGAAAGTCCGAAGGAGGTGTTATCAAACCGTCGAAACTTCAGATTTTTGTCGGTGCTACTTTAATTCTCTTTGTAGTTGGATACAACCTGTACAAAAACTCTGAAATTCAAACCTTGGACTCTATGGTTCTTCTGCTTGGTTTTTCTTTGATAGTCTCTAATATACCTCGATTTTCAGAGATTGGCAAGTTTTCAGTTTATTTTTCTTTCTCGTTTCTTGTATTTTATTCAATTCTTTTCCTGATACCTGAGAACGTCGGTTTTGATTTGCCCTACTACTACGGCCATTATTTTGTTATGTTACCCGTGGTGGCAACAATGCAAAACATGGGCTACAACCTCAGCAACCCAGATATGCGGCTCATTGAGGTTTGCGGTGTTGAACGAACAGTTTTGAAGATTGACCTTGCATGTTTTGGATGGTACTCGCTGATATTAATAGTCAGTCTGGTTATCGCTTATTCCGAGACAGTTGAGAAGTTCAGGACGAGAAAATTGTTAACAATCCTTGCACTGCTCATTCTCGCATCATATATTGCCAACCTCTTAAGAGTGGCTATTCTCGTTCATCTTACCTACTTTTACGGTGTTGAAACCATGATGGCTGTCCATTCTCACCTTGGCTGGATGCTTTTTGCCGCTTTTCTTCTTCCTGTGGCATTTTTCTTGCTGAAAAAAAATCAGGTTTCCTGATATTCTCATAATTGTAATCCGATAATAGTTATTACTGTAATGACTATAATAACGATTTTATTAAATAGAAAGTTATAAATACTCTCGAGTATCAATATATTTGGGGATGTGAAATGAAAGTATTGAAGTCGGCAATTCTGTCGATAGTAATTGGAGCGATAGTGGCGATGACCCCTACTCTTGCCGTTGACGTGTCTGTTGACGGTGATTTGGATGATTGGGGTTTATCCCAGATTTTGACAGACGACTGGAGTGATCCAGCAACTTGGATTCCAACAGTGGGTGGTATCAGCTTCTTTGTGGAAGATAACCAAGACCCACTAAACGTTGCAGCGATAAACTACAATGCTTCATACACAGGAGTGCACATTTACGGCAATGCAACATGGCAAGCAACTTACCGTGAACCCCTACTCGTTGGGAATAGGGCTGAACCCTACGGAGGTACAGGCGGTAGATTTGGCGAAATGTATGACATAGAGGCGATGTATGTTACAGAAAATGATACTTACATATTCGTGCTGATAATTACCTCAACCGAATCCGCTATAGGAGATTTGGCGCTTGATTTTGGACCTGGTGGAGGATACGGGTATGAGTATGGAGTAAACTTCTATAAATCTGGAGACACACAGGGGGTTCTTGGAGGAGTTTACATGACACCAACTGAGAACGATTGGGCTATGCCGAGTCCGTTTCCAGAGAATGCGCCCTATAAGATAAACTTCTCAAGTGTTGATCCTGCAAGCGATCTTTGTGTTGCAGATATCAGCGAAACTGATTTGGGTGTAAATGACTTTGGAAGAACGAACTATGCATTTGAAGTGGCAATACCCAAGAGTTGTATCGGAAATCCAGAACTACCAGATAAACCAGCAACTGCAGTGAAGAGATTCTGGATAACCGAATACTGTGGAAACGATTCGGGGGCAAGTATACCTGAGTTCATTTCAATTCTGATACCAGCAGGTATTCTACTGGGCTCGGTGTACTACTTTACAAGGAGAGAAAGATAAGCTCAATTTTTTATTTTTTGAAGCAATATGAAGATAATAGTTGACGTAGGGCATCCAGGACACGTCCATTTTTACAAGAATCCTATTACAAACTGGAAAAAAGAAGGTCACGAAGTTCTTATTGTTGCAAGAGATAAAGACTTTACAGTTTATTTGCTAAAATCATCCGGAATTGAGCATATCAAAATTGGCAAGAGTAGAAACGGCCTTTTTATGAAAGGGCTGGATATGGCTGCAAAAGACATCAAGCTTCTAAAAATTGCAAGAAAGTTCAAGCCAGACGTTTTTACAGGGGTTTTCAGTCCTTATGCATCACAGGTCGGCTCTTTGATGAGCAGGCCATCGGTAATTTTCAATGATACGGAGCTTGTAAAATTCAGCAAACTTGTTACCCCCTTTGCCTCGGTAATTTGCACGCCAAAGTGTTTTCGGGGGAGGGTGGAAAAAAATATCAGATACAACGGATATCAGGAACTGGCGTATTTACACCCGAGGTATTTTAAACCGGACAAATCAGTTTTGGATGAGCTTGGAGTTAATGGAGAAAAATTTATTGTGGTAAGGTTGATTTCATGGAGCGCTTACCATGATAGCAGGCTTAAAGGGTTAGATTACGAGCGACTATCTGAGACTATAAAGCTTTTTGAGAAGTATGGCAGAGTTTTCATTACTTCAGAAGGAAAGATTAATGGACACCTGAGGGACTATACGTTGGATATTTCTCCAGAGAAAATCCATTCAGTTCTTCATTACGCTGATCTTTATTTTGGAGAGGGGGGCACGATGGCTGTCGAGTCAGCCTTACTTGGAACGCCAGCTATTCATGTAGAGTCAGATGAGAATGGTAAGGCCACTGGAGAGACCAGCGGTAACTTTGTTGAACTCAGGAATGAATACGGTCTTCTTTTCTTTTTTGCTGACCATGATACTGCTGTTGAAAAAGCCATTGAATTGCTTGAATCTGATAATGCAAAGAGAGAGTGGCAGAAAAAAAAGAACAAGCTGATTAGAGATAAAATTGATGTTTCAGAGTGGGTGACAAAATTTGTGGAGAAGTATCCAGAAAGCTTTTATGAATTGTCATATTAGATAATTGGGAGATGTATATGTTAGGTTATCCGCCAGTATTTAGAAATTTAATTTTCCCGTTGATGGAAAGTTTTCAAGGAACTGAAATAAGAAAACATCTTGCTTGGCTTAAAAAAACACAATGGTTGGGTCGTAATGAAATTGAAGAGATACAGAATAAAAAACTACGGGCACTGATTCATCATGCCTACAAAAATGTCCCGTACTATCATCAAGTCTTTAAGAGGCTTGGATTAACTCCCAATGATGTCAGGAAAAAGGAGGACCTCACTAAATTACCAGTTTTAGAAAAAGAAGACGTGAGGAAAAATCTGAATTACCTTTTAGCGCAAAATATTCCAAAATCTAAAATATTGAAAACCCAATCAAGCGGCTCAACAGGTGAACCGCTTAAATATTACTTGGACAAAAAATCATACAGTATAGGCTGGGCGCATACTTTTCGTTGCTGGAGCTGGGCAGGATACAATCTTGGCGACCCGTATGTAAAAATAAGCATGAGTGTTAGAACGTCTTTCAAGAAAAAAGTTCAGGACGTCTTAATGAACTGCCACTACATACATTTTTTAGACGTGAGTCCGGAAACACTGCCAAATCTACTGAAAACTATGAAAAAAGGGAAGATAATAAGAGGTTTTGCGTCATCCATGTACATTATCGCAAAATTGATCGAAGAGGAGAATATCCGTGAAATTCCAGAGCCTGCCGCTATAATGACGACTGGAGACACACTTTTTCCACATTACAGAGAAGTTATAGAATCTGTCTTCGAGTGTGAAGTATTTGATGGCTATGGGGGAGAGAGCACACCCATAGCCTTTGAATGCGAGGAACACTTTAATTATCATCTTTGTGACGAAAGCGTTGTTGTAGAATTCCTTAAGGAGGGTGAGGAGGTAGCCCCAGGAGAACTTGGAAGCATTGTTTTTACGAACTTGGACAACTTTGCCATGCCCTTTATAAGATACAAGATAAACGATGTGGGTGTAAAGGGAGCAGGAGATTGCCCTTGTGGAAGGGGGCTTTCACTAATGAAATCTGTAGAGGGCAGGAATACAGACATCGTTGTAACTCCAAGCGGTAGATTTATTGTTGCGCAGTTCTTTGCGAACCTCTTCAAGTACATCGAAGGTGTGGAACAGTTTCAGATAATTCAAGAACGAATAGACAAAGTTGAGGTACGAATTGTTGTCAATGAGAAGTTCAGGGAGATGGACGAGGACTACATTTCTTCGAGGATAAAAGGTCAGTTGGGAGAAGATGTAGAATTGACTATCAAAATCGTAAGTTCAATTCCTCCTACGGAGTCTGGAAAGAGACGATTTGTAATCTCAAACGTTACTCCATTCTGATGATGGTGGAAATATGGTTAAAAATGACATTTACACACTTTACGGACTGAAGCACTTTGAGGACAAATACAAAACCCTCCCCTCACGCACAATTATAGATAACTCGATAAATATTTTGAACTCGTCTCTCAGGCAGATTTTACCCGATATTCAGTCCAATGTTTTTGATTGTATAGGGAGGGTGCTTTCGGGGCATCTGGAAAAATATGATAAAGACCTGAGAGAAAAAATTTCCAGAGAGCCTTTTGTTGACATGGCGGAGCAGCAGATTTTCAATTTAATTCTACACGAAAGTGGGGAGAGGGCAATAGTCAGCCACTCTTTTTGGCCATATGGGAAGAAGTTTGCGGTGTGTCTTACCCATGATGTTGATGAAGTTAAAAAAACCTACCAGTATCTTACATTTTCACTTAGGTACCTTAAGAGGAGAAACTTAAAGGCTTTTAGAAATCAGATTCTCTCTCTTTTTAAGAAATTGGGTGGTAAAGAGCCATTTTGGACTTTTGAGGAAATTATGAAACTTGAGAGGGAGCTGGGAGTAAAATCTACATTTTTCTTCTTAAATGAAACTGCAGAAGTCAATCTTTTCGATTTGAAAACGTGGAGACACTACGGCAGAAGATTTGACATCAGACATGAAAAAATCGCTAATTTGCTGAAAACACTAACCTCTGAGGGATGGGAAGTTGGTCTTCACGGGTCTTTCTTCTCTTTCAGAGATTTGGACAAGTTGGCGAATGAGCTGGCAATTTTGGAGGAAGTAATAGACGGGAAAGTGTGCGGCACAAGACAGCATAACCTGAATTTGAACATTCCTGAAACTTGGAGGTATCACGAAAAACTTGGTTTGTTTTATGATACTACTCTTGGATTTAACAATTGTGTTGGATTTAGGTGGGGCACAAGCTTCCCCTTCTATCCCTTAGATTCGAAATTGGGTAGGAAACTCAATCTCCTTGAAATACCTCTTGTGGTCGAAGATATAGCTCTATTTTCCTATGAAAAACCTTGGCAAGAATTTTTGAAAATGGCTGAGAGGGTTGAGAGATATGGGGGGGTTTTGACCATTCTTTGGCATCATTCTGTGTTCAACGATCTTGAATTCCCAAGATGGGGAGATACGTACAAAAAGATGGTGAGATACTGCCTGAATAGGGATGCATGGATTGCAACATGTTGTGAAATAGCCAAGTGGTGGAAAAAACGGGAAAAATCTAAGATTGAGGTTAAGTATTTGGACAGCGAAATTTTGATTCAACCACTTCCGAAGGGTGAGCCACATTTTTTGGATATTCACACCACGAACGGAGCAGAATTAGAGGTTAAATCCGGTGCAGAAGTTGTTAGGAGGGGCGAGGATAGAGTAACGATTTTCACAACTGGTGAAGTAAAGGTTAGGGTGGTGTTTTAACATGGACATACAGATTGCAGAGAATGAAAAAATATGGAATGAAATCGTGGATACCTCTCTACAAGCAACAGCTTTTCATCAGTATGGGTGGCTAAAATTAATGGAAAAACATACTGGATTCAGGCTCTATCCTTTAATTGCATTCAAAGGGGAGGAGGCAGTGGGGATATTCCCAGTGTTCTTCTATAAAAAATTCCTCGCAAAGTCTACTTTCTCACCACCACCGGGCACAGCGGTCTCGTATCTCGGTCCAGCCATGGTGGGGGGAGAGAATTTAAGACTATCACAAAGAGAGCATATCAGTCTGGAATTTCTGAAATCAGTAGATCGCTTCATAAGTGAAAATTTAAAAGCTAATTACATCTACTTCTCTGCACCTCCTAAAATTGATGACCCAAGAGCTTTTCAATGGCTCGGATATGACGTTAAGCCGGCGTACGGATATATCACAGGTTTGAGAGAAGGTTTAGAGGCAGTTTTGGAAAAAATAACAACAAAGAAAATCAGAAAGGAGATTAAGCGAGCTTTAAATAAAGGTATTTATGTTAGAGAAGGCGGTAAAAAAGAGATGAGGGCAATCTACGATTTAATGTTGGGAAGATACGAGAATCAGGGTAAACCAGTAACAGTGCCAGAAAAATATTTGCTGGAGTTGTTTGATAGATTTAAATTGAAAGTTTTTGTTGCTGAGTATGAGGATGAGATCGTAACCGGAACGGTTTGTGTTAGCTTTAAAGACAGGTTTCTGAGCTGGATAGGTTTTCCAAAGCCGAGAATAAAGCTTTCACCATCGCCAAATGATCTTTTGATATTGGAGGAGATAAAGTATGCATGTGAAAATGGATACGACTACTACGAAATAATGGGGGCAGCGGGTGATAGAAGACTCCACAACTATTATTCAAAATTTAATTTTGATCTTATTGTTCGCTTTTCTGCAAAGAAATCTTCCATGGTTCCTGGTATTATTGAGTGGGTTTATTCGAGAATGAAAGGCAAGCTTGGAATGCATAAGGTGAAAAAATGACGAGAAAATTTCGCGACATTTACCTTGCCGTTTTGCATTCAATGGCGATGAACATCCCCTTAGGAAGGGTAAAAAGGGCACTCTACAGGCTGAGGGGGACAAAAATTGGTAAAAACGTGGACATTGCCAACGGAGTTTTTATCGAGGACTCATTTCCTGAGTTCGTGGAGATCGAGGATGGGGTAGATATAGGGCCAGGAGTGATCATACTTGCCCACGATTCGAGCGCTCACTGCATCAGCCCCAATATCCCGATAATGCTAAAACCCGTGGTAATTAAGCGGAATGCTTACATTGGTGCAGGAGCTTTAATTTTGCCAGGTGTTACGGTTGGCGAATTTTCAATCGTTGCAGCTGGTGCCATTGTTACGCGGGATGTCCCCCCGGGTAAAATAGTTGCAGGTGTTCCTGCAAAGGTCATTGGGAACACATCAGAATATTTGAAAAAATTTAAAGGTGTTCGTGATGAGCGTAAATGTTGAATTAACGAAAGATTCAGAACTCTGGAATCGAATTGTGGAAAGTTCCCCGCAGGGAACAATTTTTCACCTATGGGAATGGTTGAAGATCGTTGAAAAGTATACTGGAACAAAACTTTATCCGTTGATAGGGTACAGGGGATTAACCCCCATCGGGATATATCCTTTATTTGCACAAAAAATAAAATTCATCAAAACATATTTCTCACCACCTCCTAAAGCTCTTTTACTTTATCTCGGGCCGGTGATTGCAAATTACGAGACACTGAAAGAGAGCAAAAAAGTCAGTCTTTTCTACAATTTCCAGAAAGAGGTTGACGAATTTTTATTTTCTGAACTCAATGCAAACTATGTCCGCATAAGAACCTCACCGTATTTTGAATGCAGACCTCTCATTTGGAGTGGGTATGACGTAAATCCTCTTTACACTTACATGATTCGACTCGAAAAAGACCCAGAGGTGTTGTGGAAAAAGCTCAACAGAAAAACAAGGGTAAATATTGAGAAAACAAAAAGAGAGGGTGTTACAACCGAAATTGGTGACTACGATGACTTGGCTTACTTAAGGTCTGCTCTTTACAGTAGATTTGAGGAGCAGGGATTTAGACCAACCAAAGATTACTACAAAAGCTATCTTGAAGAACTATTCAAAACCTTTTATCCTGAAAACATGAAAATATTCGTGGCTAAACAAAATGGAGAGAGAATCGGTGGGCTTGTAACTCTTCATTATCGCAAGTGGGCTGGTTTATGGATAGGAATACCAAAAACAAAGTTAACTGGGATTTACCCAAACGACCTTGTCCAGTGGGAGGCAATAAAATGGGCATGTAACGAGGGATACGAAAAGTACGAGTTGATGGATTCGGGAGAAAATCCGAGGTTGGTTGACTACAAATCGAATTTCAACCCAGAACCAGTTCCATGGTTTTCAGCAGTTAAACATTCCTCTTTTACTTTTAGAATCGTAGAAAGGATGTCCCACATAGTGAGATCCAAAAGGTGGAATAGATGAAAAAGAGCCTCTCATTTTATACTTTATTCTTTATACTTTCTCTTGCGGTAATGAAGTTAAGCGGTGTAATAAGTAAGATTCTTGTTGCAAGGTATATAACTCCGTATGAATATGGGATGATAACTTTAACCACAATATCTTTGCCAGCTATGTTTTTTTACTTTACTAACTTTTGTCTGCATGACCTACTATCCAATTCGAAAAAGGGCAAAAATTATTTCGGCTTTGCATTCACATACTCACTTGTAGTATCTTTGATTTTTGGATTATTTGTTTTTATCTTCTATAAACCTTTTTTCAATTTTCTTAATCTACCACTAAGCAACTGGTGGCTGCTATATCTGGCTTTTTTCGTTGCTCTTGTTTCTGGAAGCATTTTAAACGTTATCACGGGTCTCTTCAGAGGATTAAAGTTGTACTCATCCACAAGTATTATAGCCTCTCTTCCAGCAATACTCAAGCTTCTTCTAATTATCGTTCTATTGATACTACTAAAAAATCTCGATTTTACAAGGGCTATTTTAGTGTTCTCTTTTTCGTCCTTAATTACCCTTATATTTGTGCTCATATACCACCGTAAGACAATATTTGGGAACTTCAAGTTGATAAAGCCAGACCGGGAAATATTGTATTTTGGGTCATCCATCTACCTTTTAGGATTGTTTGGGGGGATAAGTCAGACAATCAGTAAGGTGGTGGTAAGCCACGATCTTGGAGTGGTCTGGCAAGGTTACTTTGATGCGTCGCTGACTGTAATATCTGTACTGTCGTTTGCATTTGCATCAATGAGCTTCATATCCATTCCAGAAGCTACAAGCAGTGCCAGTAGGGAAGAGCTTTTGTATGAAAGTGGAAGGCTCGGTGATGTTGTTCGAGCGCTGTTCGCATTCTTAATACTGGGTATAATGTTGCTCTGCATCTATCCTTCACAGTTTGTCGAACTTCTATTTGGAAAAGATTACGCAGTTTCATCAAGGTTTCTTCCTATCTTGGCTATCGGCTATTTTTTTCTATATATTCAGCAATTTGTGGCATATATGAACGTATCTTATCAAAAGCCTTCAGAGTACAGATCCCTTGTTATTGCAACAGTGATTTGCCTTCTGCTTCTTGTTGTTTCCGTGCATAATTTCACGGTATTGATGGGGATTTTAGGGACTTATTCTGTTCTCACCACCTTTTATTTCGTTTACTTGTTAGTAACACTAAAACTCTCAAAAGACACGTCTCCAGCTTTAATATTCATTAGAAAAATTCACAGATTGGTTATTGCGACGGTTATTACTGGGGTAATCGGACACTTTGCACTATTTTCAAATTTTGTCTATGATGTGTTGTTCATATCTGTAATTTTTACACTCCTGGTCTTTGTTACAGGCTATCTAAGAATAGATTTGGTGAAAAGCTTTTTTTAAACAAATACCTTCACTGTTTTGGACTTGCCTGCCAAGATGTCGGTGGTGATATACCATTTATTCTTCTCTCTTTTGATTATTTGAGCATTTTCCACTTTTGGCTCTGAGGGGAGATCAATTCTGAGAGTTAAGCCGTTCACAGGTTTGTTATTTTTGTTAGTTATGTTTGCTTCAATAACGCCTGAGCTTTCATTTATGGATACATTGACAGAGATGTTTCTGAGGAGTAATAGATGATTCGCTATTTCATAAGGGTCTGATATTGTCAAACCTCTTCTTTCGGCATAATCCAATATTTTTAGCGCCATTTCTCGGATTTCTGAGCTGTTTAAATAAACAGAGTCCCATCGGAACACAGCGAATGAATCGTAATTTGCTGATGAGTCTATCACGTTAGTCATGCCTTTGAAGTCTGGATACGTGCCCTCCTTTTTGATTGTTGGCTTGGACACCGGTATGTGCAATATACTGGTCTCCTTCCCTTTAATATAGGCAGAATGTGGCAGTCTAACGCCCTCCCTCCAGTATACGTTGAAGGGTGCTGGGACTTCCTTAGAGAATACGAAAATTGCATCACTCTTTTCAAGTGATTTTATGAGTTTTAAGTCACATTTCAAATATTTGGGATAATAACCTCCCACCTTTACCCCATCAGGCAACTCTTGAGTTTCAGATGTGTAGATAATGTCCTTGGTTATTCCACTAAGGGTGTTCAAATCGCTGTTTATGTCCACTACCTCGAAGTAATGTGGAATACCATGTTGTTCAAAATACTCGTGTACATTTTTGACAATAGTTAGCTTATCATTTGTTATGTTGTTTACGTCTCCAAGATAACTGATGAGAATTAGTGGCTTGATTCCATGTGGGAATGGATATATTGACAAGGAATATCGGTCAATGTTCTTCTCTACAGACTCCTCATCTCCAGCAGATATCCACTGGGAGATAACTATTGATTCAGACGGAGACAGCTCATTTTGGAATGTATCCATTATCTGGTTTATCATATAGTATCCCGCCACCGACCCGGTGTAGAGTATCTTATTTGGATACGGAGCACTCTGGGTGTATCTAAACAGAATTCCCGTGCCATTATGGTGGATAAACATCTCACTGAACTTCGTATCTTCTAACAAGACGTAGTCTTCATTTGGATAAAGTCTCCTTTTTTCGACGTTGTCTCCATATTTGATTTTGAACATATCCAGAGGAGAGTAAATTTTGGCAGTGTATCCCACTCTCATCGAACTGTTACTCCAGTCATTTGCTACTAAAATCTCTCTCTTAAGTGCTCTTTCGAAAAATGTGTATTTAACAGATATTGTTGCCATCTTTTGACCGCTTCCTGTTTTTATTGTAGTAGTATATATTATCTGATTTTTACCGATTGCGATCTCAGAGTATGAGATTTCATGCAGACCGTAAACAACCTCTTTCCGATCTGGAGTTACCAATACTAATTTCAACATATCTGCGAAGCCACCCTCACCCAGATAGTTGTTTAACCTCGTGCCTATATACTGAATCTCGGGGGTTTCTTTACTCAAACGAATTCTGTAGTAGTTAGTGTCAATTAGAAAGCTACCGCCAGCATCTTTAATTAGAACCTCGTCATCAAAGTTTATTTGAGGGAAAATCTGAACTATTCTGTATTTTGAGGGTATCTGGCGATAAATGGCGAAGAAACTTTTGCTGGAATATATCTTGTCAAGCTGTGTGTTACTATCCACTGATAAATTTGATGGGCTTTGTCCATAAATTCTGAATATTTTGTCCGTAGAGACAAGGTAGTTGATCCCAAAGGAAGCCAGTAAATCCTTAGTCCGATCCTCACTTTGTGATCTGAAATATGTATAGTACTCGTTCTTGACCAGTCTCGACATTTCTGACCCTGCTGTAACTGACAAAATCTTAACCGGGATTTTATTGGCGTAAACTGCAAGTCTTGAACCTAAAGGCCCAGTAGCCCCTTCTCCCGAACTTCCAATACTGGCAAGCCACTTCATTCCATCTATCTCGTGTTTCGAACCACTTATGTCCGGGTGATAGTAGAGATTGCCAACAATTGGTATTGAGATTATTGAAAGGAAAATAATTAGATATGATGCGGCAGCAAAGCCTGATCTCAGTGTAGGTTTTTTCACTTTCGAAAGATACCTCCCAATTGCTACAAACCCTATGGCAGACAAAGGAGGAATTACAAGGAACATATAGAAGAGCTCTCTCAATGCCCTTTCTCCTGCGAAAACTCCAGAGGGCAATGTAATAATCGTGACTGAAATGACTAAGCTTAGAATTAGTATTCTTCTAATTCTCAATACACCTATTACTGCCAAGATAACATTGACCGGGCCAAGCCATAATGACCAGAAAGCAGGACCGTGAGAAATTGCACCTGCGGGCAAAAGTGCTTGGTAAGCTCCACTACGATAGCTTCTGATGGCTTTCAGAATGTAACGGTTTATCCAAGTAGTGAGATAGCCTATTAAGAACAAAAATGACATCCAGAAAACAATGAAGGGAATACTCAGACTAACGAGCAGTTGCTCATAAAATATTTCCAAGACTTGCCTCATAGACACAGAACCAATGGACATAAACTCTCCAATTGATAGTAATATCCTCCCTTTGCCTATATACTGGGAATGGATGTAGGGGAAGATTTGCATCAATGCAGTGTAGTATAAGAGCGTTAGCAAGGCGAGAAAATACGATTCTTTGTGCAGTTTGCCAGAAATTGCTGCAAAGACTACGAACATGGTCATAGATAGGAAAATTATAAACAGATACGTTCCAGTGTGAGTGATGCAAAGGAAAAAAACGAAGATGTTTATCAGAATAAATCTTCTTGCTACATCCATACTCTCATTAAGAAGCAGATATAAAATCGCTACATCTACGAACATTGCAAAGATTGAGGTGGAATATCCGAGAACACTCATCACTATGGATGGGATCGAGAGCAGAAATAAAATCGAGAAGATTCTCACTTCTTTACTAAGATTAAAGAGTTCCGAGTATTGATAATAAAGCAAAATTAGGATAGCAAAACATCCAAAGGGTATCAGCAGTGATAACTGTAGCAACTCTACTCCAGTTATTTTCGCCACAATTGAGCCAAACATCCATAGTCCAAAGGGGTAGTCATACCCTATGTACCCATTTTCGAGGTTTTTTTCGTAGAACTCGTTCAATGAATTGGTTTTTGCCATTAAATCTGTGTAAATTAGGTGCGTGAAGGCATCAGTGCCGTATGGGAGATCAATATAGACAAGTGTGGGTAAAATGTAGCCAAAGAGTAATACAAAGCAAAGCACGATTATCGGTGTATTTTCACGCTTTTTCACGAAATCTAAATAATTTTTTATCTGATCATTCATCTTACAAAGTTTTTGTCTTTACTCATTAATATTGTTTTTCATGTGGAAAAGTTTATCTGTGATGAGGTAATAAATGAACCATCAGTTTTGATGGATGAGACAAAATGACAAAACGAACGATGTTTATAGGACATATTATATTTTCATTTTTATTTTTATTTTCATTAGCCTTGGTCATTCAATCTGCCTCAGCCCAGCCCCAGATACTCGGAAAATGGGACTATGGTTCAGCTTTCGACGTGGTAGCTTCGGGCAACTACCTCTTTGTTGGTGCTGGAGAACAGGTCAGAATATACGACATCTCTACCAAGGCAAAGATAGAGAATATAGAGTTTACGCCAATCAGACTGTTCAAGAGCTACTCCGACGTTGGAACTTTCAAGGAGAAAACACCTCCCGTCAAAATTCTCCACACCAATGCGGGGACAATCCAAGCTTTGTTTGTATCAGGAAGCTACCTCTACGTAGTGGGTGAGAAAAGGTTTGTGATAGCAGATATAACCAACCCTGCATCTGCCTTTATCCTCTCCTCTCTCAACATCGGTGGTAAGGATGTCCACGTCAAGGGTGACTACGCCTACATCACAGGAAATAAGAGAATAACCATCGTTGATATTTCAGATCCAGCAAACCCTTCTCCCACGGCCTACATAAATCTTCCTGAGGATGTAAGAAGGCTCTATATACACGGAAACTACTTGCTGACTGGAGGTAGTAGTGTCTTCCTTTACATCTATGACATCTCCAATCCGGTAAATCCAACTCTCCTCGGAACGTGGGATGATCCAAACAACGATCCTCGCAGATACGCTTCCAGCATCGCTGCTTATGCCAGCTATGCCTATGTGGTTGACTACCACTACGGCATCCACGTCATAGACATTTCAGATCCAGCAAACCCGGTGGAGGTGAACTCTATACTTGGTCAGAACGATCCCAATGCAAACGACATCAAGGTGTTTGGAAACTACCTCTTCCTCTCTACCCGTTATGAGGGTTTCAGAGTTTACGATATTTCCAATCCAGCAAATCCAACTCAGATATCGGTCTTCTCAGGATTTCCAGGATATGTGGAGGGAATTTTTGTCCATCAAACCTCATTTGGGCTGTATGTTTTTGAAACAGGATACTCAACAGGTTGGGCAATAGTAGATGCTACCGACATCAATAACCCAACCCTTCTCGCCAAGCTACCAGTTCCAACTTGCGATAGCATCGCAGTGAAAGGAAACTACGCCTTCTACGGAGGACACAATGATGGCGTGTGGGTTGTTGATGTCAGCGACCCCTCCAATCCTCAGGAGAAAATCCTGATCAAGAACAAGGGCAGGAATACTGGCCTCGCAATTGACGGTAACTACCTGTATATTGCGGGAAGCTGGGCGGATTTAACAATTGCAGACATCTCCAATCCTGAAGACCCGGTGATCACAGTCTGGAACTTTGGAGGGAGTCTGGGAGGAAATCTTATTGCCGTTGACAACTACCTCTATGCAGGCGGAATCAGGATATTCGACGTATCGGACAAATACAATCCAAAGCTCATCTACTCAGCAGACCTTGGCTTTGGTAGAGGAGCCCAGCCTTTGGCGAGATATGGTGATTACCTCATTTTCGGTGGGCAGAACGGTTTATTTGTTGTGGATATATCAGACAGGACAAATCCAACCGTTGTCAGCAATTACAGCCTTGATATGTACACAGGAGATGCTGAGGTCTATGGCAACACCCTTTTCGCAGTAGAAGGGACGGGAGGTCTTTACTCAATAGACATCTCCAACCCAGCAAATCCAACCCTTCTGGACAGCATTACGAACATTATCGCCAACAAAATTGCCATCTACGGCAACACAGCATACCTGCTCCCAAGAATCTCAAGCTGGGGAGGGTTGAGGGTGGTAAATATCTCAGACCCTGAAAATCTGGTACTGGTGGACACGGTGGGGGGTGTGTATGGGAACGTGGAGTGCAACTCCGGAAAATTGTATACAGGTATCGGCTACATCATGACAGCTAAAACAGAGAAACGAAAGTTACCCAGAGTTACTCATGTAATTGTCAGATTAATAAACTGCACTTCCGCGGTTATAGAGTGGGAAACTGACATACCGTTCAAGTCTCTGGTCAGGTTTGGTACCTCAAGCAGCAAATATGAACACGAAGTCTCCAATTCTACCTTAACGGTAAATCATACTGTGGTTCTTAGCAGGTTGCAGTCTGGGACAAAATACTATTTTCTGGTCTATCCAGATTCCTCTGAACGTACTTTTGAGACTTGTATGGAACAATCTAAATCCATATTTGATATTATCACGTCTTTTTTCAAAAAAATTTTAGAATATTTTGTAAATTTATCTTAGTCTTTCTCTATCGTTGATTGTTTTAAAATTTGAAAAAGGTTGTTTCAGTTTTTTAATTACCCATATATTAGAAATCTTTTTATATCCCAAATGTCTCAGCAGCAATTATGAGTAGGATTATAATTGTAATAATAATAACATTAGCAATACAGCAGATTATTACTGCCTCAGCCCAGCCCCAGATACTCGGAAAATGGGACTATGGTTCAGCTTTCGACGTGGTAGCTTCGGGCAACTACCTCTTTGTTGGTGCTGGAGAACAGGTCAGAATATACGACATCTCTACCAA
>JAPDIX010000035.1 GCA_029259345.1 Archaeoglobi archaeon | reverse complement strand
AGCTAATTTAATGCTCAATTTGTCAGTAAAAGCGAGGTGATTAATTTGAAAAAGTTCACGCTTGAGGAGTTTTTGGAATTGCTGAAAAAGTATAATGTAGAGGAGATTGAGGGGGTAAAGATTGAGGGAGACCTCGAAATAGAGCTTGAAGGCTCATCAATAGATCTATCTGCAATAGCTCCTCTGTACTCAATGCTTTCTGAATTCAGCAACTTCCTGTATCACGCAAACATGGCTCTAGGATATCTACAAAGGCTCTCTACGGCTCTCGGCATACCCACACCATTTGCTGCACAACCTCAGCTAGCCCCTGCAGTACCCGAAGCCGCTCCGGCAGTTGAGGAGCTCAAGCCTCCGACAGAGCTTGTAAAGGCAAAGTTTGAACCTTACAAGGAGGAGTATCCGGGTAAGATCGAGGAGGTTGTATTGGGTGCGACTAAGGCGGATGGGGGGAGCAGGGAATACACGGTTACGCTCGGTGGAGAGGGGAGTCTGGCCTTCTACACTTTCGATGCCCCTCAGCCTCACCTGCCTGCAATAGCAATTGATGTATTTGACAGAAAGCCGATGCTCGCGAAGGCTGTTAGGACGCACTACGAAGATGTGCTGGACAATCCAGCGGAGTGGGCAAGGAAGTGTGTCAAGAAGTTCGGTGCTGACCTCGTAACGCTTCACCTCATTAGCACTGATCCATTGCTGGAAGACACTCCGGCAAGCGAGGCCGTGAAGCTTCTTGAGGATGTTTTGCAGGCGGTAAAATGCCCGATCATTGTTGGTGGAAGCGGTAACAAGGAGAAAGACCCAGAAGTTCTCGAAAAAGCGGCAGAGGTGGCAGAGGGAGAAAGGATCATGCTTGCCTCAGCAACTCTTGACATGGACTGGGAGAGAATTGCCAACGCTGCCAAGAAGTACGGGCATGTGGTGCTTAGCTGGACTCAGATGGACATAAACAACCAGAAGACGTTAAACAGATACCTGCTCAAGAGGGTTGAAATGCCGAGAGAGAGCATCGTTATGGACCCGACCACGGCAGCTCTTGGTTACGGTTTGGATTATGCTTTCACAAACATGGAGAGAATTAGAATCAGTGGATTAAAGGGCGATACAGACCTTAACTTCCCGATATCAAGCGGAACCACCAACGCTTGGGGAGCGAGAGAGGCATGGATGGTGGATTCGCCGATTGAGGAGGATACACCATGGGGACCGAGGGAGCTAAGAGGTCCGATCTGGGAAATCATAACCGGCCTAACGCTTTCTCTTGCTGGAGTTGATCTCTTCATGATGATGCATCCGATTGCTGTAGCTGTGCTTAAAGAAGTCTTCAACACCCTCGGCGGGAATGTGAAGGAGAGCGTAGAGGACCCAGGAGAATGGATTTTCATGGAGGTGTGATGAATGAAGGTAAAGAGCCCGCTTGAGGTTTACAACTACCTGCCAAGAACAAACTGCAAAGAGTGTGGATTCGATACCTGCATGAGCTTTGCAGCCCACATTATCGACAGATCAGTAACTCCTCTCGACTGCAAACCACTTGTTGAGGAAGCTGAGAAGGATCCAAAGGTGAAGAAGAAGCTTGAAGAGCTCCTTGAGCTTACCGCTCCGGAAATAGCCGAGGTTGTAATCGGCGTTGGGGAGAACGCTGTAAAGATTGGTGGAGAGGAAGTACTGCACAGACATGAGCTCACATTCTTTAACCCAACAGGTTTCTTCTACGATGTCTGGGACACGATGGATGACAAAACTTTGGAAGAGCGGTGTGATAGGGTTGTAAGCTACAAGAAATTCTATGTCGGAAACTTCCTGACTCTTGATGGCTTTGCTGTGAGATGCACTTCTAGAGATCCAAAGAGGTATAGAGAGGTAGTAAAGAAGGTCGCATCCTATGGCAAGCCCTTAATCCTTGTGGCCCTTGATCCGGAATGCATGAAAGCTGCTCTTGAAGAGGTGGCTGACCAGAGACCGCTGATGTATGCAGCAACTGAAGGGAACTGGAAGGAGTTCCTTAAGATGGCTCTCGAATACGAAGTCCCCGTAACGCTGAGGGCCAAAGACCTGGACGTTCTCAAGAGCATGGCGGTCACGTTCAAGCAGGCTGGTGTGAAGGACATCGTTCTTGACCCAGTAACTGAGCCACTTGGAGAAGGGCTTAAGGGAACGTTTGAGAGGGTAATCCAGCTTCGCAGAACAGCAATTGCAGGACAGGACAAAGATGTTGCGTATCCAATTATGATCACACCCATTGCAGCATGGCTCATTGAGGGAGATGAGGTCACCAAATCATACTGGGAAGCTGTTATCGCGAGCATGTTCATTGTGAAATATGGAGACGTCATGATTTTCAGGAGCCTTGACCAGCATGTGGTTATGCCAACAATAACGCTCAGGTTCAACATATACACCGACCCGAGAACGCCCGTGCAGGTCGAGCCGGGACTTAAGCCGATCAACGACCCAGGACCAGATGACCCCGTGTTCATCACAACCAACTTCGCCCTGACATACTACACTGTCGAGAGCGACCTTACGAGTGGTGGAATCAAGGGATGGCTGCTCGTGCTCAACACCGAGGGATTGGGTGTTGAGGTGAGTGTTGCAGGTGGACAGTTCACAGCTTCGAAGGTTAAAGAGCTTATGGAGGAAACGAAGATCGAGGAGAAGGTGAACCACAAGTATCTCGTTATTCCGGGACTTGCTGCGAGGTTACAGGGTGCGATTGAGGACGAGACAGGCTGGAAAGTTTTAGTCGGTCCAATGGACTCAGGAAGAATCAAAGGGTGGCTTGAGAAGAACTGGCCACCCAAGGAGTAAATTTTTTATTTTACCTTTTTATTAAGTCCATCAAAATCGACTCCACTTCTCCGAGCCACTTTCTTATGCTCTTAATGTCCGCCAGATCAAGCTCTCCTTTCTTCACAATTCTGTCGTGCTGCAGAACAAACATGCCTCTGCTGATAACCTTACCAAACCTTCTTGGCGGGAGGTAAGCTACAACTGCCTTCTTTCCCTGTCCGTATTCCTCGCTGTTGGTAACAACCTCCAATCTGTCACCATAGTCAAAAATGCACAGCCACAAACCATCGAGCTCACTTCTCGATATTATCTCCCCCGCAAAAAATCTTATTGCTTCATAAGCTCTTCCGATTTCTCCTCTTTTCATAAGCTCCGGCAAGTTTTGAAGGTATTCAAGCCAGTAGTCGGCAAGAATTGTGTTGTAGTCGTTATCGCCTGGAAGCATGGCTCTAAGTGAGGAAGCGGTATCCACAATATTTCTGAAGCTCTCAAATTCAAGAATGTCTGGATACGGCAGGTAACAGTATTTAACGTTCTGAATTTCCGAAGCCATACTTTTTAGAGCTTCGACAAACCTTTTTCTCCCCTGAACTTTGAGAGATTGCGAAACTCTCTGCAACTCATCAATTCCCTTCTCAGCGATTAGAATCCTGAAATCATTCGCGGTGTCCATGTTTATCCCTCAAAAATGCTGTTGAGGGATTCAAGAATGTAATCCGGTTCAATACCATGTCTTTCTATCATCTGCTGAAGGTTATCCCTCGTGGTAACTCCGGTTAGAACCAGAACTGTCTCAGCCCCTATCGCTTTCCCCGCTGCAACGTCAACGTCTATCTGATCCCCGACAACAGCTACTTCGCTGGGTTTAAGCCCGAGCACTTTCAAAGCTTCTTCCATTATCACCTTGGAAGGCTTCCCAACCACAACGTCAGGCTCTCTACCTGTCATCCAGTAGAGGGCACCGATAATCATACCTGTCCCAGGAATCGGCCCGTCTTCAGACGGAAAAATCCTGTCGGGATTCGTTGCAACGTATCTGATCTCTCTCAGACACGCCCTCAGTGCCCTCGTCAATAGATCAAAGTTTATTCCCCGGTTTGATCCAACAACGAGGTATTCTGCCTCATCGTAATCCACAAGCTTCAATCCGGCAAGTTCAAGTTCCTCTATCAGCCCTTTCTCGCCAGTTGTGAATACCTTTGCTCCCGGCCTCTCTCTTGCAATAAACCTCGCAGTTGCGTGGGTGGCTATAATTATCTCCTCTTCTGTGACTTCAAGACCAAAGGACTTAAGTCTATCAAACAGTATCCTTCTACTCCGTGTAGAATTGTTGGAAACAAATATAATCTTCTTACCAATCTTTTTTAGCCTTTTTACAGCTTCAACACCCTCTGCTATTGGTGTTTTACTCTTGCCCACAACACCGTCTATATCTATTATGAAGCCTTCTTTGTCAAGTAGCATTTACATCAATCCTAAGGTTCTCAGTTCCTCGGATATCCTCTCAACAGCTTTCCTTGCATCCTCCGGACTTTTGCCACCTGTAACCACCATCTTTCCCGAACCGAAAATAAGCACAACAACTCTCGGGTCGTCAAGTCTGTAAACGAGGCCTGGAAATTGCTCAGGCTCATACTCGATGTTTTCAAGTCCAAGACCTATTGCGATTGCGTTCAAATTCAGATCAACACCGAGATCGGCAGAAGCAACGATATTCTGAACCTTAACATCCGGTTCATCAATTACTGGGATATCTATCTCCCTAAGCATTTTTACAATCTGTTTTACAGCTCTTCTCGCATCTTCAACACTCTTTGAACCTGTGCAAACAACCTTTCCACTCCTGAAAACAAGTGCTGCAGCCTTGGGCTCCTTTGTTCTCAGAACAAGACCGGGAAACTGTTTTGGCTTGTATTCAGAGTCCTTTATCTCTGTCGAGATTTTGTTTAGGTCGATATTTTCACCGATTTGAGTTGAAGCAACAACATTCTCTATTTTAATCTTATAGTCTTCCATAACACCACCATTTTTAAAGACTTAAATACCATATAAATACCTTTGCACCTTGTTCAATTCAGCATAATAGTAAAACATTTAAATTTGATAATCTTAAAAATCACCATGCGCCCGCTCGGAGTTACCGTGATTTCTGTAATTATGCTTATCGGTGGAATTCTGTTCTTCATCTCTGGTTTATCACTCATGTTCTCTAAGGATGTTGCGTATCCGATCTTCTCAGAGGAATATAAGGTGTTGCTCAACCAGTCTATGTACGGTATGGCCAACGTCACAGAGGAGCTTTTAAAAGAGATATACGACACATTGATTTACGTTGCAATCTTCTTCGGTGCTGTTTACGCTGTTGTTGGCTTTGGCCTCTTCACAATGAGGGAGTGGGGCAGAATTGCCACCGTGATTCTGGCAGGCTTTAATGTGCTTTATGGTATTTTCCTGATGTTGATTCAACCACTTGCAGCAGTTTCAGTTGTTCTAAACCTCCTAGTAATCTGGTATCTCATGCGTCCAGAGGTAAGAGATAAATTCACAAGAAAAATAAGCATAGAAGACCGCGTTCTGGGTAACCAAAATCCTTAAATAGCCAAGAATCTAAGAAAAAATTGCCGACGGTCATAGGGCGGGGGAAACACCCGGACTCATTCCGAACCCGGAAGTTAAGCCCCGTCCCGTTCCGCGTAGTACTGTGTTCCGAGAGGGCACGGGAATCGCGGAAACCGTCGGCTTTTTATTATCGTGTTGGTTATTTGGTCATTATTTCAATAGCTTCATCGACCTCTTTTTCGGTAATTATAAGTGGTGGCACTAAGCGAATTCTCTTATCAGAGGTGTTATTGACAAGCAGTCCGTTTTCTAAACACTTCTTAACAAATTCTACCGCGTCACTCACGTCAAATCCAATCATCAGTCCTACTCCGATAACGTTCTCGAAGTACTCTCTGAGTCTCTTGGTAAAATACTCTCCCACTCTGGCTGAATTCTCCACAAGATTTTCTCTCTCAATAACATCAATCGTGGCAAGCGCAGCGGTGCAAGCAACAGGATTTCCGCCAAATGTTGATCCGTGATCTCCTGCCTCAATCTTCTCAGAAACTTCTTCATTAACGGCGCAGCATCCGATGGGTATTCCTGAGCCCATTGCCTTTGCCATAGTCATAATATCGGGCTTCACTGAATAATGATCCTTCGCGAACCACTTTCCAGTCCTGCCAAACCCGGTCTGAACTTCATCAGCAATCAGCAAAAATCCGTATTTTTCCCTCAGTTCAAGAATTGATTTGATGAATTCCGCATCGGCAGGATATACGCCAGCTTCTCCCTGAATGAACTCTATTATCACAGCAGCGGTCTCTTCATCTACCTTTTTGTCAATGTCATCAATATTGTTGAATTCTGCAAACTCAACAGGTTCAACGAGTGGCATGAATGGCTTTCTGAACTTCTCCTTGTAGGTTACCGACAGTGCACCCATAGTCCTCCCGTGAAAGTCGCCGGTAAATGAAACAAACTTCTTTTTTCCTGTAGCCTTCCTTGCGAACTTCAATGCTGCCTCAACCGCCTCAGTTCCGCTATTGCAGAAGAAGAATTTATCCATTCCTGTTATTTGACTCAGTTTTTCAGCTAACTCTATTTGAGGGATGGTGTAGTAAAGATTTGAAATGTGGATTAGCTTTTCAAGCTGCTCTCTTACCCTCTCAACGAGATACCTGTTGGAGTGACCTATGCTAACCGTCGCTATCCCGGCAACAAGGTCAAGATACTTTCTACCCTCAGTGTCATAAACGTAGCATCCTTCGCCTTTTTCAATTACAACTGGCTGTCTTGTGTAGGTTTGCAGTATGAACTTCTTTTCCCCCTTGATCCAATCCATGCTGAAATTTTTGCTGAGTTATTAAATTCATTGCTTCACGAGCAGTTCCCGATACCTTGAGATAAAGAACTCGGGTTCTCTCAATACCGAAACGTTGTAAACTGCAACAGCACCAAGCAAGTCGCCCTTCTCGATCCTACCCCTCTTTAAAGCGAGAAGCAGAGCGTGAGAGGCTTTTCTGTCTTCTTCGACTGGTTTGGGAGGTTCGAAACTTGCTAAATCGAGAACACTGCCGACAGCATGATTGAAGGCTGTTAAAGGTTGAACGATTGTCCCTGAAGGGAATTCAAGGTCTGCGATTCTGATCAACTCGACTTCTCCCTCCTCCAAATCCTTACTTTCCGCGGCTACAATTGGCTCAAACTTTCCAATGCTACTCCTCTTGAAGCTAAAGGGAGGTATCTTTATCCTTTTCCTTACAACCTTCCCATCCTTCCAGTAAACCTGATTCGCCTCTACACTTCTTATTAAATGCTGGAGCATCCTTGAAGCCCTTTCACCCGTTGAAATGTAGTATGCGTTGAGAACTCCAACAAGGTCTCCCTCATCCACTCTTCCGTTAAAGGCAGGGATGAAGATGGCGTGAGTTATGAGCTTCCTTTCCTCGACCATTCTCGGTTTTCCAGCATGTGCAACATCAATCACAGTCCCCAGTGCATGCCTCATTATTGATAGCGGCACCGGAATCGTATTCTCGGGTAGCTCAACATTTTCCACTCTCAGAAAAACTGGCTCACCCTTTTTTACATCAATGCCTTCTTTGGCAATTAGAGGATACCACTCAGCAACATTCCATCTCCTGTACCAGTATTCTCTGAGCTTCAACCTCTCTCTCACAACTTCACCGTTTTTTCTATAAGTTATATTTCCCTCAACTTCTTTTAGCGAGACGTTAACATCAGGCTCAGCAATGCTCCCAACAAAGTCTGCTGGAGCTACATTCATCGGATATACCTTAATGACACCAATCAAATCCCCCTCCTCAACGATTCCGCTCTCTAGGGGTAGAAAAGCTGCATAGACAATCTTTTTATTCTCCTCAATTCTGTAAAGCCTCTCTCCATAAACATCAATCACAGTCCCCAGTGCATGCCCCATTATTGAGAGGGGAGATACTGCTGTTTTTGGTGGAAGGTGAATGTCCTTGATTTTAATGAGTGCAATCCTTCCCTTCTTTACTTCTACTTCCTGTGAGGCAATCATGAGCTTCCAGTAAGCTCTTCCGGCAGATTTAAAGGATGCAGACTGTACTTCGGTAAATCCCTCAACAACTTCCATTTTATCCTTGTCTCTCCAGTAAACCGTTCTGACTTTCATGATTATTAATTTACTTCAATCTTAAAAACCTTTATGGTAAGGTTTTTGACCTTTACAGAGCGGATTTGTATATGGTTAAAGCCACGCCAATCTTAGTTTTGGTCTGCTTCTGTTTTCAACACTCTCATTCTACCTCTATGATGAACTCGGGAAGGTAGAGATGAAATACGAGTTTTTAAAGAAAGAGTATTGGAATTGAGTCAGAAAATCGAATTGCTGAACCAAAAATCGGTTTATGTTGAAAGGCAACTTGAAAATTCTACCAAAATATTGGAAGATATTAAGAATAGGAATGAGAAACTGAGAGAAGAACTGAAAAAAGCGGAAAAATGTGTGGATATTTAGCCAATGATCTCTCTCACCTTCTTTATGTAGTATTCCTTGGCCTCTTCAACGAATTTTTCGTCCAGCTTCCCGTGCAGAGATTCTATCTTGAATATTCTCTTCGGAAATCTCAGATTTTCAGGTTTGAAGCCCATTTCAACTTTAAGTTTAAGCTTCTCCTTGTATATCTCCTCTCCCTTTCGCTTGATCTCCTCCTCACTAATCTCAACACCCAACGGTTCGAAGGCTCTCGAAATCAAGTCTGAGGTGTAGATTCCCCTTGCGAAAAAGCAAACTACTAAGCTTGATAGAACTTGCCTCCAGCACTCCTCCGAAATTAACCTGTCAATTACTTCTCTAGGAGTTAAATCTCTCACCTTCTGATCAATGCTGTAGCCCGCAGAGTCGAGATGGGAGTGTCTCAGGCCAGTTGCATAGCCAAGATGCGCAGCATATCCGGTATGGTAGCCGGGCATTTCATTTCCCCCAAATGTGAGGGCAAAGTCCTTTCCCCCGTAAACATCGGATGCGTGCTCAATACCCATCGCAAGATGCTTGTAAAATTCATTCGGCTGCTCGTAGATGTAATCTATCGCCTTCAGGTAATTCTCAACATCCCCAAAGCTTAACTTTATTATCGTATCTTTTTCACTCACAATCCCCTTTGAAAGAGCTTCGGTAGCCCATGCGAGGCAAACACCTGTGCTCATAGCATCAAGTCCGTAGCTCTCGACTCTGTGAATCAGTCTTAACAGCCCATCTCTGCTTCCTACACCAAGCATGGAACCGAGAGAGTATATCAGCTCATAATCGTAGGATATCATTATGGTCTTGTAGAAGTATGGCTCATTCTCGTAGGGAATTCTAAGGGCTGCGAGATGTATGCATGCAATCGGACAGTGACTGCATGCAATTCTCCGCCCAAGATTATGCTCAGCAAGAGCTTCTCCACTTATCTCCTCTGCACTTTCAAACCTCGCTGATTGGAGATTCTTTGTGGGTAAGGAGTTAAGTTCGTTGAGAGGGATAATGTTGGCAGCAGTCCCGAGAAGGTGATACTTCTTCATCGCATCAGACTCTATTGCTGTTCTGTATATCTCATCGTAAACCTCTCTGAATTTTTTCGTATCAGCAGGTAAATACTTCTTCCTGCCCCTTATAATGAGAGCCTTTAATTTTTTACTGCCAAAGACCGCTCCAAGTCCAAGTCTGCCGAAATGTCTGTAGGTTTCGGTTGTTACGCATGCATACCTTACAAGCCTCTCTCCAGCCCCTCCAATTCGCATCATCGTCCTTGTTCCCCGTCCCGGCTCGTTCTCCGCTATTATCCTGCCTACAATAAGAGAGTCTGGAATGCCCCAGATAACCCTGCCATCCTTGAAGTGCACCTCACCATTCTCTACCACCAGATAAACTGGCTTCTTACTCTGTCCCTTTATAACGATCGCTCCGTAGCCAGCATTGGCAATTGATGTCGCGGTTCTACCGCCAGCATGACTCTCTCCGAGATTTCCCGTGAGGGGACTTTTGAATAGTGCAACGGTTTTGGATGCGAGTGGATAAGCGGGAGTAAAGGGGCCTGTTGCAAGGACAATGACGTTATCTTCTCCCAGCGGGTCTGCTTTTGGATTCATATGCTCTTTTAAAAGCTGGACGGCAACACCAGTACCGCCAATCCATTTTTCAAAAAGGTCTGGGCGATGTTCAATCTCATAACTGTAGTTGGTGAGGTCTATAACAAGCACCGCGTCCCTCATACCTCCACCTCTTCGTAAGCAATAACTCCGTGTGGGCAATAATTGCTACAGTAGCCGCAATGTATACAGACAGCAATCTTCCCGTCCTCCCTTTCGAAGATGGCATTGAGCGTGCATGCATCCATGCAGTACTTACATCCCAAGCATAGATTTTCAATGTAAACCACTCCCCCTCCCTTTTTCGGTTTCAGAGCGCCAGTGGGGCACACTTGTGCACATGGCGGCTCAGTGCAAGCACGACAGAAAATAACCGTCGCACCCCTCTCAAACCCACTCAAACTAACAGCAAGGATTGCAGAACTGCTATTCCCTATTTCAGGCCTTTTAGCAAATTTTCGAGAACAGGCGTACATGCAGAGTCCACAACCAACGCACTTCTCTATATCTTTAACAACGAGTTGCTTCATACTTACCCACCCTCATAATCCTCTACCAGCCTCTCGAAGGCTTTTATAAACTCCTCCTCTTTACCCTTATCTATTATAGTTGCTGCAGCAATCTTATGAGTTGCATCTGCAAATCCGCCAACAATTTCACTCGCTTTCGGAACCAGATAGTCAAGACCGGGCATCTCTCCTCTTAGAACCCTTCTTTCGAGAGGGATTGGAATTCTACCGCTCATCTTTACACACTCCCACTTAATCTCACCGAGATCGGGAACAAACTTTGGCTTGTCCTGAAATCCTACAAGGTATTTGCTATCGTTTACAAAGCTCATATCTTTGACAAGCTGGCAGAACTCACCAACAGTTTTAACACCCATCGGAGAGAAGAAATTACCAGCATGAAACCACTGGGTGTATTTTTCTTGGATTAGCTCTCCATTTTTAAGTCTTTCAATCATCTCCTTAAATTTCTTCTCCTTTAATTCCTCAAGCTCGGAAACAATTTTCATCGTCGCATCATCAAACCCCTCAAAGCAGGCTTTAATGCCAAATCTGTATCCCTTCCTCTCGTATCCTACTGCCCCGAGGGTTGTTAGTCGCATCGCTATTTCATCGGCATATTCGCCAAACTTTGTCATAAAATATCTCTCTCTAACGCCCTCAAACCTCACCTTAACCTGATCCTTTTCGATAGCCTCGCTGAGGGCAAATCTATCAAATCCAAGCACACCACCGCTCCTGTCATGGTAGTCACCAACGCTTCCGATAACTGCAATGTATGCGTAGTCCATCGCCTCTTTCCTAGCAAGAACTCTAAAGAAAATGTAGTTCAGGCTTGAGGCTGAAACAAATATGTCTCCAGAAATTCCGGCAAGCTCAGGGTCTAAAACGTGCACAGTGTCACTCTCAATGTCCTTTGCAGGGTGGTGGTCAATGATTAAAACTCTGCTCTTTCCAGCGTTGATTCTGTCTATCATCTCCGCTGCTAAACCGGCAAGGTCTGTGTATATGATCATGCCATCTCTATCTCTGTGGATTCTCTCTACAATTGCCGGGTATACCTTCTCTATGCAGATAAATTCGGATTTAAAACCAAGATAATCACATAACTTGGAAAGCAACGCAGCAGAACAGATACCATCGGCATCGTTGTGGTGAACTACTGTTATTCTGTCCCCTTCGTAAGTCCTGATGAAGTCAGCCGCCTTATTCACCCAGTTGAAGAACTCTGGGTGGAGAAACTCTTCCATGTGCACTGTTAGATTTAAATTAATAAATCTTTTCATTTGGAATCTCGAAGATGAATGCAGTCCCCAGCGTATACTTCTCTGCCGTTGACTATAAGTGCTCCGTTCTCACTTATATCTTCTGCCACTCCTGTGATCTCCTCTGCAGGCGTGGTAACTTTAACAACCTTGCCGATGGTTTCACATTTCTTCAGAAGCTTTTTTCTGAGAACACCCCACTTTCCTTCGAGTAATTTCTGGTAGTACTTTCCAAAGTTGGTCAAAACCGAATCAAAAACTTCCTTTCGACTTAAATCAAAGAATTCGCCGATTGATGCAGCAACATCTTTAAGTTCGTCCGGGATGGGGTTTGAAACGTTGATACCTATCCCCAAGACGATCATGGGATTCTCCATCTCCCCGTAAAGTTCGGATAAGATGCCACAAACCTTTTTACCCCTGATCAAAACATCGTTCGGCCACTTGATCTTGGCTTCAGGTATAGCTTCTGCCACCGAAACCCCTGCTGCCAGAGTTATTTTGGGTAACTCGGAATATTCAAGTGTAGGGTCGAGGGAGAGAGTGAAATAAAGTCCGCCTTTCTGGCTTTCCCACTTCCTGCCTAATCTGCCCTTTCCTGCTGTCTGCAATTCAGCAAAAACCAGAACTTTTGACTTTCCGCATTCTTTAGCCCTCTCGTTAGTTGAATCTGTGGTTTCGTAGTAGATAACTTCGTCAATATGGTCATCAAGCCTTTTAAAGGCGATATCAGCAACTTCAAATGGGTTGAGTTCACTTTCATCAACAAGAATGTAGCTCCTAGCGGTGGACTCAACTTTGATCCCGTAGCTCCTCAATTTGTTCACGGCTTTCCAAACTGCTGATCTTGTAATTCCAAGCCTTTTCCCAATTTCTTCGCCAGACATCTGTTTTTCTGATAGAAGCCTGTAAACCTGATAGTCCGTGTTCTGTTTTTTAATTCGCATATTTTTTGATACTACCATAACTTTAATAAACCCTTTTTCTGAAAAATGACTGGCATTCTGGGCCCGTGGCTCAGCCTGGTTAGAGCGCGCGCCTGATAAGCGCGAGGTCCGGGGTTCGAACCCCCGCGGGCCCATATTGTAATCTTTTCAGGAGAATTAGAACCCTTGACCTTTTTCTGACAACTCTCTTCGAGTTTTCTTAAAAGCTCCCTGAACTCTCGACAAAATTCAAAAATAAATAAAAACTATAGAAAAATTTAAGAGAGTTCGATGCAAAATAGATGTTAGATATGGGAAAAAATACTACTTTAAAATATTATGATGAGAGGGATTTAGCAGAGGTAATCTCGAAGTGTTTAATAATAGAGATATCATCAAATCTGGACGAGTTTAAAGACTGGTTAAGGGAATATCATAAAAAAGAATTCAGTGAGGAGTTATTTTTAGGATATAGGTTTTTTATAGAAACAGCAATAAGAACAGTAATGTATTCGATAGAAAATGGGAATATAGATTTTGAGCAGGATTTTGAGTTTTACAGGGCAAGCTTTAAGGGGGTCAAGATAGAAGATGTTCCCAACACCTGTGAGGGTGTTATTGCGCTAAAAAGGATTTGGAATATCTGCAAAAAACTCAGGAAGAGTAAAATTTCAACAATAGCATCTGTATTGGATCAAATACAGAGACTTATTATCAAACCATTTATGACTGTGTTTGAAATTTATGCATCGTCAGTAGTAGAAGAACTTGACAAATATCAAGCATTGAAATATTCCGCTATATTCTACTTAAATTTATATTTTAACGACTCACATATGGGATTACCTTTCAGCTATTTCCTCACTACAACCATGTTTAAGGGGAGCTTGACAAAGGAGTATCTAAAGAGAGTTTATTTAGGATACGCGTATACTTTACAATTTGTTTGGTTTAAGCTGCTGGGAGATGAATTCAAGAAAACCAAACTCGTTGATCTCCACAGAGCTTGCGAAATTTATTCCAAGAAGGTGGAAGAGTTAATCGAACTCGAGATAGGAATTCCAATCACCGAGGAAGAATTATTACTGGAAGATGAAGATATCGATTATCCAGAGAAAGATAAACTAATTCAAGTCGAACTCAGTTCATTGACCAAAGAGGAAATAGATCACTTAAACAGACAGAAAAAGGAACTTGAAGAAATAATGTGTTGGTACGCACTGGATGAATTCTTCACAGTTACTAGTGAGGAGATCGTAAAACCTATATTGAGAAAGTTCTCTATCAGGATTCCCTTTAGCAGTTTCCTCAAATTCACGGGTGAAATCGATAGGATTATATTTTCTGACCTCCTCGATCCAGAAGGAATAAATGACCCTGAGTATATGAGGAAAGAAGACGAGAACTCAATAAAAAAAGAAGTTAGAATACCTTTTCCTGTGGTACGATGTTGAAGTCCTTGATACACAGAAGATTACACTTTTCAAAGGTGTGCCAGCGTTCATCACTATGCTCTTGGGGTATGTAAACCTGAAAAAGATGGATGATGGAGACAAGGTTCTTGTGAGAAGAATAAAACATCCAGCAAATAATGGATACAATTACAGCTATGCTATTCTAATTGAAGTTCGCGGAGCTATCTCTGACTCCTCTGGTTGGATTGTCTTTTTCAACTGTGCTACCGACTCAGGAGATGGTGAATATAACCACGATTTGGCTGAGCTATATATAGAGGAGTTTAGTAAATCAGGTCGTGTAGAAGTAAAAGAGATTACTGTGGAAAAGGAGATTTTCAAAAAATTCCTCATAGAAAAAAGCACTTCTACAGTTTTTAGCGCTAAAATTTCTCATGAACCTTTTGGAAAACTTATACTTGATATTGAGGAGACTGAAAGAAAGATTGAGAATTTTGTCGGAAAGACAAAAGGAAAGTTCCTTGAGCTCCTCGTATACTACTATTTAACCAAAGAGAAAGAGAAATTAAAATTTAAGGAAATTGAATGGGACGTAAAATTGGGTGGAAAGCAAATAGATGTTTTGGGGATTACACAAGATGATGAAGTACACATTTTTGAGTGTAAAGCTAGTATAGGGAAACCTGAGGAAAGAATTGAGGTAATAAAGAAAAAAATTGAGGCGGTAGAAAAATATTACAAGAAAGTTGTGCCGTATCTAGTCGTCTGGAGGGAAGAAACACCTTATAAAAGGAGCAGGATAGAGAATTCTGGGATAAAGATCATAGTGGCAAAAGAATTATTGCAGAATCGATCCCTATCGAGAAAGGAAGTAGAGAAGATAAGGAGCATCTTTGAATTCCAGTTTAAAAAGTATTTGAGTTATCTCTGAGTAAGGGAAGCTCACAAAGGAGCTTTTCCATCAATGAAGTAAGTCCGCGAGCTTTTACAACATAGCAGATAAATGCGGGGGGAGGGATTCGAACCCTCGAACCCCTACGGGACAGGACCCTAAATCCTGCGCCTTTGTCCGCTCGGCAACCCCCGCTCAAAACAACTTGGCAGAGTGGTTTTTTAAACTTGCGATAAACCTTTAAATTCTCCTAACCCTCCATTGAACCATGAACAGTAAGAGACTCAGCCTTGCAGCACTCCTGATATTCATCGCAATAGCCGTCACAACTCTATACCACAACATATCTCCCTATACATCTCCATCACAACTTTTAGAACTTGACTACGCAAACGACATTCAGGTTGTGGGAAAAATTACTGACTTAAAGGCAGAGAACGGAATGACAGTCTTCAAACTGACTGATAGCAACGTGGCAGTTAAAGTTGTGTATAAAGGAAGCGTTCAGCAATACGACTCAGAGGTTGTTGTCATCGGGGACTGGAAAGATGGAATTTTATATGCAAAGGACGTTTTAAGGAAGTGCCACACAGAATATGCAGGTGGTTAGTTGGAGATAGGCAATTTGTTCCTCTTGTTCTCTCTCACAACCTCTGTATTTTCAGCAGTATTTTTTCTTACTGCCCTGAAAAGTAGGAACATCAGATATGCCAAAATAGCTGAGGATTTGCTTTATGCTTCCACATCTGCCTGTTTTGCAGCATTAATGCTACTGACTTACTACTTTCTGACCGACAATTTCTCCGTATGGTATGTATATGCGAACTCAAATCTTGAAATGCCCACTCTCTACAAGTTGAGTGCGGTGTGGGCTGGTAAAGAGGGTAGTTTACTTCTCTGGTCGTTTCTAACACTTCTTGTTACATCTCTGTATATATCAAAAAGAAAAGATTTGACAGAATTAAAGGTCGGTCTGATAATGTCTGCTTTCTCATCGTATCTCCTGATCATTCTTGAATTCACTTCAAATCCATTCGTCACAATCCCTTACCTTTCTACCAACGGCTACGGTCTTAACCCACTCCTGAGAACCTTTGAGATGGTGATCCACCCTCCAGTAGTCTTCTTGGCATATTCTCTTTCAGCCCTTCTCTTCTCCGTTGTTCTGTTTAATTCTGCAAAAGGAAGTTCTGCATCTGATCAGAGAGCCATCGCAAGGCTATCTTGGATTTTCCTAACCCTTGGTATTGTTATTGGAGGTTGGTGGGCGTATAGAACCCTTGGTTGGGGTGGTTTTTGGGGCTGGGACCCGGTGGAGAACGCCTCACTTTTACCGTGGATAACTCTCACTCTTTATTTTCACCTGAGAAAGCATAGAGAGCTGTTTGCGTATCTTACCTTCACTTTTGTTCTCTTTGCAACCTTTGTGACGAGAGGAGGAATTATAAGCTCAGTCCACAGTTTTGGTAGTGATTACTCCGGCTATTTGTATCTTGCACCACTTCTTGCCTCTTTAATTCCAATTTTCTCGCGAATAAGAGATTTTGAGAACATTAAAAGTCTGTGTTCTCCCATACTTCCAGTTTTGTTCTCATCTGCCTTTATAATCGTCTTTATGGGCACTGTGGCAAATTTAATGGTAAAAGTTGAGAGGTCGTATTATCTCATCACATTCCTTCCGATCTTTGCAATGATAACACTACTGGCTGTATTAAAAATAAAGAAGATGAACTCTACAGCAAAGCTGATACACGCAGGCCTGATACTGCTATTTCTCGGTTCTTTCTCTGTATGGCTATTTGAGACTCACGAAACACTGATTTTGGGTAGTGAAAACGGATTCAGACTTGAGGACATCTGGTTGAATGAGGATTATGAGAAGCTTACAGTTGTAGCCAAGATCCAGACACCATACGGAGTAGTGCATCCTGCGTATGTGATCTATAAAATAGAGAGGAAGGAGAGGGGTGTTTCGTCAGTTGAAATAGTAAGTTATCCGTGGAAGGACGAGTATTTTGCCATTACGGATTTTGATCTTAAGAAGAAGTCAGCTGTCCTTGAGCACTACACGATCCCTCTAATCTCATGTGTATGGCTCGGTTCCGCTTTGATGGTGGCAGGGGTAATCCTTAGAGGGTTTTACTCCAGACTGTAGCCTTGCAGGTATCTCTTAGCCAGTAAAGTATTTATTCTTCTTTACAACAACACATAAACAATGAGAGCTTATGAGGAACTCCTTGAAAGAGCCTTGGAGAAACTGGCTAGTAAAGATGTTGTTAAGAGGGAGAGATTCGAGGTACCAAGAGTTAGCGTCATAAGAGAGGGTGCGAGAACAACTTTGAAGAACTTCTCGCAGGTTGCTCGAGCTATTAACAGAAGCGAAGATCATCTTTACAAATACATAGTCAAATCTCTCGGTACCGCTGGCTTCATTGACAATGGTAGATTGATTTTACAGGGAAAATTCACGGAAAATGAGATTCAGAAGGAAATAGATGATTATGTCCGCCTTTATGTCCTTTGCAGAGAGTGTAACTCTCCAGACACCGAATTCGTAAAGGAAGAGAGAGTTCTGATGATTCGCTGCCTTGCATGCGGGGCGAAACATCCAGTTAGGAACATCTGATGACATTCAGAATGAAAGTGTACAGAGTAAAGGGTGAAGTGCTCGTTGCGGTCTGCGATTCAGACATAGTTGGAAGAACATTTCGGGAAGGGGAGCTAAAAATAGAGGTCAAGGAGAGCTTTTATGGCGAGAAAGAATACAGCGAGGATGAGGTTAAAAGAGAGTTGAGGAGAGCAACAATAGCCAACATAACTGGAAAAAAAGCTGTTGAGCTTGCTATTAAGATTGGTATCGTTGATAAAGACAGAGTTTTGGAAATTGGAGAATGTCTGCACGCTCAAATGGTTGTGATGTGATCCCTACACAAGAAATTTCCGCAAAGGTTCTCTCACTGGTTGAAAAAGAGGGGATCTCAGTCAAGACTGCTATTGCAAAGTTTGCTGGCAAATATGATTACAAAATCCGTGGGAGCGTGCATGCTTATTCTATTGAAACTTTGAAAAGGCTGAATGCAATAGACTACTTTCTGAAAAACTCCGCACCTAATTTTGACTCTCTCAACCCTTTTGTCAAAAATTTACTGAGGATTGCAGTTTACGAGATGAAATACAAGAATGTCCACCCTGCACTCGCGACGGATTCTGCTGTGAGGATTGTGAAGAAAAGGAATGTCAAATTCGCTGGCCTCGTGAATGCTATCCTGAGAAAAGTGGAAGACATGGAAATTGAAAGTAATAACAGCGTAGAAAATGTTGCTCTTACACTTTTCCATCCTGAGTGGTTTGTAAGCTATACCTGCGAGCTGTTGGGTGAAGAGGAGGCAAAAAAGCTCATGGAAGCAAATTTGACAGCATCAACCTACATTAGGGTCAATGAATTAAAAAGCTCGGTTGAGAGTGTTGTAAAGTATCTGGAAGATAATGGTACTGTTCTATCTCCAACTTTTATGGACGAGGTTTTCAGGGTTGAAAGCTATGAGAGACATCCTGCATCCTTAGAGTGGCATTCTAAGGGGAAATATGTAGTTCAGGACTTGGCATCCTGCTTTGTATCCCATGCTCTGAATCCTTCTCCCGATGATACGGTTGTTGACCTTGCTGCAGCCCCCGGTATGAAGACGAGTCATATCGCAATGCTGATGGGTAATGAGGGAAAGATAGTGGCAGTTGACAACTCTCCAGAGCGGATTAGAAGGATGAGGAGCAAGCTAAGACAACTCGGCGTAAAGAATGTTGAGATAAAGCTTGGGGATGGTTGTAGTTTCAACTTTACCGCAGATAAGGCTCTGGTTGATGCTCCCTGCTCTTCTACAGGAAGTTACGCAACTCAACCAAATGCGAAGTGGACATTCGACTGGGGGAAGTTCAGATCCACAATCTCAGTTCAGAGAAAAATGCTGAGAAATGCCATGAGGAATGCCTATGAGGCTGTCTATGCAACATGCTCCATAATGTTTGAAGAGGATGAGGCTAATGTTAAAAACGCAGGAGCTGAGGTTCTCAGGCTAAACACACCCTTCTCGAGGGGCATCAGAGAGTTCAGGGGAGAGAGGTTTGACGACTGGGATAAGGTTGTTAGAAGCTTCCCACATCTTCATAACTGCTCGGGGTTCTTTATAGCGAAATTAAATGAGAGAAAGGGTGAGTAGAGAAGAGAGAAATGCTATGCAGTTCGCAGATCCAATAATGTCTCCGTTTATACCGCCAAATTTTTTCTCCGAGTAGCCCTTCAAAATCAGAACCACCAGAATTGTCACGGTAATCGCATAGAGTGAATTCAGGCCTACAAGATACCCAGCAACGATGAGTGGGGGTAGAGCGATAAGCAAATCCTTTAATCCTGCAAATTCCATCATGTATGATGCCATCCCTTCCCAGCTCGGTTTTGATGTCACCATCAGTAGCAGCATCGAGAATTTCGCTGCAATCTGTGCGAAAATAATCTGCATGGCACTTGAAAACTGTAGAGAGTGGTAGAGCAAGATAAGGTAAAGGATCGCAATAGCAATTCCACCTGCTCCCGTATTTGTATCCTTCAAAGCCTCCTTTTTCCTGCTTTCAGGTGCAAAGAGAGAATCTCCGAAGTCAACTAAGCCGTCAATATGGTTTATTCCCTCCACGGCTACATAAAGCGCTACTGCGAGAAATCTAACATCTAAGCCAGTATATTGCCTTAAAAAATCCGGGATGGAAACTATGAGACCTATGAGCACAGCAGTGTAGGTGAAAGTCCAGAGATTTCTTCTCAGCTTTTCGACATCCCCCTTAATTGGTATGGTTGTCAGGAATGCGATTGAGCTGCCCAACATCTTTATCAGTATCTTATACTTTTAAACCCGTATTCTCCTCTCAGTGGCACAAACCGCACTGAACCCCAGTTCTTCTTTTTGACATTCCCTTTCTCATCCTTTTCAACAATCAAAAGCCACTGAACCGTATCACCAACAGGTATGACCATTTTCCCACCTGGCTTGAGCTGCTCGATAAGAGGTTTGGGGATTTCGGGGGCTGAGGCTGTTACGTAAATTTTGTCGTAGGGAGCTTCTGGCTCATAGCCCTTACTCCCATCACCCACTATGATGACAATGTTATCGTAGCCCAGCGCTGATAGATTCGTTCGCGCAACTTCGGCAAGCTCAGGGATGTACTCAATGGATATCACCTTTCCCTTCTTTCCGACAAGTTCTGCTACAACAGCAGCGTGGTATCCGCAGCCGGTTCCAACCTCAAGCACCTTATCTCCTTCTTGAAGGTCGAGTAATTCGCACATGATGGCAACCATGTGCGGGGCGCTGATGGTCTGACCGTATCCGATAGGTAGAGGGGTATCAACATAGGCCTCTGTTTTGTATCTTTCAGGGACGAAAAGGTGTCTGGGAACTTTTTTAATTGCTTTATAAACTCTATCACTGAGGTTAAGCTCATACTTCAATCTTTCCGCAAGTTTTTCCCTTTTCTCATCGTAATCCATAACTTCTCAGCCCTCTCAGCGTCTTTTAAAGTGTTAACGTTGATTAAACTGTTCTCTTCGACATTATATATCTCTTCCTCCTGCGGCTCATCTATGAAGAAGGCATCAATGATGTTCAACCCCACCGGCTCTCCACCCATGTCAACCCTAAGTGCCCTCTTTGTTGAGGTCATGTATCTCTCCAAAGCTCCCTCTGCTATCCCATTTTGGATGTAAACGATATCTGTGCATGCTACGAAAACTGGCTCCACAATGGACATCTCAACGCAAACTTCTCTGTAATCCTCAACGAATCCTTTTCCAGAAGCTCTGTAAAAATCTATTCCTTCATCAATTAGAAATCTTTCTGTTTCGGGTGTGTTGGGGGAAGTTACAGCCAGAACATCAAAATTTTCAAACTCCAAAATGGAGTGTTCAATCAGCTTCATTCCGCAAACCTCGAAGAGGGGTTTCTCTCCTCTCCCGAGTCTTTCCCCTCTCCCCCCACACATCAGCAGAGCATGCATGGTTTATAATCTCCAAAAGTTTTATTAATTGTCCCCTCAAAACTGCAAAAGCATGGCGAGAAAGAGAAGAGCTGCAAGAGTTAAGGATAAATGGACGATGAAAAAGTGGTTCACGCTTATCGCTCCCGAGTACTTTGGGATGGCCGAGCTGGGCGAAACTCCAGCTGATGATGCAAATAAGGTGCTGAATAGGACTGTGGAGACGACACTTGCAGATTTGACCAATGATTACTCAAACCAAAACACATACAAGAAGCTGATTTTTAAAGTGTTCCGAGTGGCTGGAGAGAACGCGTATACCAAATTTTGGAGATTTGAGCTTACAAGAGAGTATCTCAACAGCCTCACAAGGAGAAGGACGAGTAAGGTCGAGGATGTCGTGGACGTTACAACTACCGACGGTTACAAGCTGAGAGTGAAGCCAGTTGTTTTCACCATAAAAAGATGCAAGAGCAGTCAGAAAAGGGCGATTAGATCAATCATGCGCGAGGTAGTGCTTAAGAAAGGTAGCTCGATGAACTTTGTCCAGTTCCTTCAGGAATGTGTGCTTGGGAAAATACCTGCTGAAATCTACAAGAGTGCCAAAAAGATTTATCCCATAAGAAGAGTTGAGATTAGAAAGATCGAACTTCTTGAAGAGCCGAAAACTGTAGAAACGCAGCCTGCTGTTGTTGAGGCGGTGGCATAATTGAGTGGTGGTTAATATGAAGTCAATGTATGTATATATCAGAGAGGCTTGGAAAAGACCACATGAGGGACTTGTCGGGGAACTCATGTGGCACAGGTTGCAGAAGTGGAGAAGGGAGCCTGCAGTTGTAAGAATCGAAAGACCAACGAGACTTGATAGGGCAAGGTCTCTTGGTTACAAGGCCAAGAAGGGAATTATCGTTGTCAGAGTTAGAATAAGGAGAGGTGGAAGGAGGGCAACGAGGCCGAACAAGGGCAGGAAAAGCAAGGGACTTGCGGTTAAAAAGAGAACACCAAAAAAGAACCTACAGTGGATCGCTGAGGAGAGAGCAAACAGGAAGTATCCCAACATGGAGGTTTTGAACTCCTACTGGGTTGGAGAGGACGGGAGATACAAGTGGTTTGAGGTAATTCTGGTTGACAGAGATCATCCGGCAATCAAGACAGACAGGCAGCTCTCTTGGGTGAGTTCCAAGAAAGGACGAGTTTATCGCGGTTTGACTTCAGCAGGTAGGAAGGCAAGGGGTTTGAGAAGAAAGGGTCGAGGAGCTGAGAAGGTCAGACCGAGTTACAGGGCGAATTTTAGAAAGAAAAGCAGATGAAGGGAAGAGTAGAGTGGATTAAAGTTTCTGCCGTTGTCCACTCAACTGAAGATCGTGAAAAAGTTGGCGAGGCGATTGCCACTCTTTTTCCCTTTGAATTTGAAATATTTGTAAGCAAAGCCAAAGGGCACTACGGCAACCCAATGGAGTTTCTTGAGGTGGAGATTAAGAAAAGTGGGGAGATAAGGAGGTTCTGGAGACACTTTTTGCAGCAACTGGGTGATCAGATTGAGGAGTTGCTGGAAACCATCGAAGACAGGATTGATGACCAAAACGTTCTCCATATCAGGATTGATAAACAAAAAGCTTACCTTGGAGAGGTTGAACTAGGCCATGGTGGGGATCCGATAGCTGTAAAGGTCAAACTCGTTACATTTCCAGCAAGGAGAGACGCTATTGTTGAGTTTGCTAAGGAGATATGTACGACTTCCTGAGATTTGTCCCTGAAAATCTTATGGACTTGGGATTTAAGAGCTACATTTTCATGCTTGAAAAACCCGGTATCTGGGGGGGAGTTGTTGTAAAGGCCGAAAATCCAGATGAGTTGAGAAAGAAGCTCCGGAAGGTTAGAAGGAACACTATTGTGGGAGTTATCGGCAATGAAGCGGTATGTAGAGAGGCAGTAATGAGGAGAAAGGTTGATTTGATTCTGGATAGTGACAACAGACAGTTGGATTATGCCACAATAAAGCTTGCAGCAGATAAGGATGTGACAATTGAACTCGGCATGGCAAAGTTTATCAGAAATAAAGGATTAAGCAGAATGCAGCTTTTTGAAAGACTCCACGATGAAGTGAGGGTTATAAAGAAGTTTGACGTTCCGTTCGTTGTAACAACAGCAGCTGAGAACATGTATGAGATTAGGACGAGGAAACAGGTTGAGAATTTCTTCTCTTTCTTCGGCTGCGAAATCGTCAAAGCGAGACAACATGCAACAAGGCTTATAAGAAAATACTATGATACTCGTTTCATAATGGACGGATTCGAGATTGAAGCAGAATTAGGGGCTGATATAAAGAAAACACAGAAAACTTGATATACTCCTTTGCCGTTTTTATCTTAATGCCGCATACCGCATCTGAACTAAAAGGCATTAAGTTACCATACAAAACCAAATCCCTCTGTCCAGAATGCCTGAAAATCCTCGACGCTGAAGTGTATGAAGAGGATG
>JAPDIX010000080.1 GCA_029259345.1 Archaeoglobi archaeon | reverse complement strand
TCCGCTGTTAATGCTTGCATTAGCCCTGCTGTTGTGCCTTCAGACTGACTGGGAAAAGGAAGGGAAACTGAACTATTCTGTTACCGGCTGTGGAGCCCAGAGAGCGTCTTACGGTGTAGAAGGCTACGAGCTGTCGGATGGTGTTTTGACAGTACACGTTATGAGGAACTGCTGCAGCGATGAGATTGTTGTCGAGAAATCCGGAAACGAGTACAGGATAATCGAGAAAGACAGTGATGGGGAGATCTGCAGGTGCAACTGCATGAGCACTGTTGAGATAAGAGGTGTTAGTGAGGAAGATTTCAGAGTTACATTCACTGACTTCAACGGAGAGGTCAGGGAAATCAAAAGTCTGGAAGGAGGGTTCTGCGGGTGGTCAACTTACGCAGAGTGTAAGACTGACAATGACTGCAAAGTTGCCGGCTGCTCTGGACAGGTGTGTGCAGGAGTTAATGAGGACATTGTAACAACATGCGAGTGGAAGGAGTGCTTTGATGCGAAAAAATACGGCATGTTTTGTGGCTGCATCAATAACCAGTGCCAGTGGGCACAAAGTTAATTTTTCCTTTACCAACTTAAAGCCATGAAAATTTACGTGGTATACAACTACGGCCAGTACAACCACCTCATCCACAGAACCTTAAGGGATTTGGGAGTCGAAACGAGGCTTATCGAGAACACAACTCCAGTCGAGGAGCTTAAGGACTTGGACGGACTTGTCATTGGCGGAGGTCCATCTCTCGATAAGACGGGAAACTGCGAGCGGTATTTGAGAGAGCTTGGCATTCCGATGATAGGAATCTGCCTCGGTCACCAGCTTATGGCGAAGGTATTTGGCGGTGAGGTTGGAAAGGGGGCAATGGGCGGCTACTCAGAGGTCAAGGTAAGGATTATCGAAGATGACGAGCTTTTTGAGGGAATTCCAGAGGAGATAACGGTGTGGGCAAGTCACATGGATGAGGTGAAAAAGCTTCCCGAAAATTTCAAGGTTCTTGCAGAGTCAGACATCTGCAAGATCGAGGCAATGGGGCACAAAGAAAGGCCCCTTTACGGTGTGCAGTGGCATCCCGAGGTTTATCACTCCCAGTATGGCGTGGAGCTTTACAAAAACTTTGTTGAGATTTGCAAGAAGTAAATCGTGATTAGCGCAACCCCTCAAACCTCATTCTCAGCTTGCAGAATGCACAAATCTCCCCGCTCGCAACCTCTCCGCAAATTTTGCAGTATCTGGTCTCATCAAACTCCTCTGCAGGTCTCACAAGCCCTCTAAGGAAGTTCTTAACGAAGCCGGGCTTTCTTCTCTCTATTTCGTAAACGATCTCCTTCCACTCCGGTTTTGGGGCGTGTGGGCATTCCATCAGGGTGTAAGGGATGTTCTCAACAAGAACGTAAAGCATATTCTCCTTTTCGCTCATCTCGAAGAGCGGTTTTGCCCTCGCAACAATTTTCTCGTCGAAAGGCTCGTTTCTCGGCATTAACTTTTCCGCCCATACCTTTGCCCCTCCAGCAACGTTCTTGATGTAGAACGAAACGATGTCTTCAGCGGTGTGGCCAGTAGCAACAACTTCGAAGCCGCTCTCCCTCCCAAACCTGTTCATGATGTATCTTTTTGCTGTACCGCATGCAGAGCAGGTTTTTCTCCTCATTCCCCTTGCGACCTCGTCAACCGTAAATCCATAATCTTTCAACCTCACGATGTTGAGCTTTACATCGAGATTTTTTGAGAGGTCCTTCACAACCCTTTCAGACTCCTTCGAGTACTCACCAATTCCCAGATCAATATATAGCAGCTCAATATCGTATCCAAGCTCTTTAAGCACAGCAGCCATTGCTGAGCTGTCTTTGCCTCCCGACACAGCAGCAAGAATTCTTTCACTTTCTTTCAAAATACCGTGTCTCTTTATGCTTCTCTTTACAAGCCTGATGTAAAATTCAGGATAGCATTCCTCGCAGAGTGCGATTCCATAGGCTCTCAGATTAGCAATTGCCTTTTTACCACACCTTTTGCATTTCATATCAGCCCCTCAAGATTGGGGATGGCGATTGAGAGTAGTATGGAGAAGAAAACGATGAACGCAAACACCTTAACGATTTGCATTGAAATCTCCTCTCCTCTCTCTCCGTATCTTCTTACCAATATTCTGCTGAAAACTTCGTGGAAAACTCTTCCTCCGTCAAGAGGTATTGCGGGGAGGCAGTTGAAGAGTCCCACGTAGAAGTTGATCCATCCTACCCAGTAGAGGGTGTTGAGAACCCAGAAGAGCCACTGAGGGGCATCAAATAATATATCATAATCTCCTGTGAATCCCTGAAATCTGAAGGGCATGGCTATTAAATACAGCCAGCCCTGAACGCTTTTCATGTGCTCTGGAATTGATTGTATCTCCTCAAGGAGTATTGAGGAGTAAAGAAGGTTTATTCCGTCAATGCTGTCGAAGGTTTGAACATAAACCCCCAGAAAACCTTTCCCTCCCTTTCCGGCAAGAGTAACATTGAAGGACTTAATCGAGCCATTGTAATACACATAAACCGTAATTTTCTCTCCCGGTTTTGTTTCTTCCATTTTCATCTGAAAATCCTTGTAATCCCTTATCGTGGTATTTTCTATCCTGACAATGATCATCCCTGCTTTAATACCTGCACGCTCAGCGGGAAATGTATTGCTATTTCCTCTATATAGGCCAGTAATCTTTACACCCATTACATTGGGCACTTCAATTAATTTAAACTCTCCATCCTTTTCGAGTTTGAAAGTCACCGTGCTCTCATTCCCCAAGACCTTTCTGACCTCTTCGGGTGTTGTAATTTTATACCCGTTTACCTCCACCACCTTTCCCTCAAAATTTCCTGTGTCATTGAATGCAACAACGGATGGATTTACTGCCCCGATGAGCTGGAAAAAGAGGAAAAATGCGATAAATGCCACAATGAAATTGCTTATCACCCCAGCAGAAAATATCCTGACCCTTGAAGATGCTGATGTTTTTTCCTTGTCGAGAAGCTCCTTCTCATCTGGTTCTGCAAACCCCCCAATGGGAACTAAGGCGAGAATGACGCCAAGTGCCTTTACTCTGACTCCTTCAACTCTGCAAAGAATTGCGTGGCTGAACTCGTGGACTACAAGAGTTACAATCAATCCGATCGTTCCCCATATAACTGGAATGAAGGGATTTACACCGGGAAGCAGCAATGCTGCTCTCGGACTTGTAAGCTCAGAAGGCTGGGGAGGAGCTGTGAGCATGATGTAATCAGCGATGAGAATAAGAGCGAACATAAAGACCATTCCAACAAAAACTGCAGGTAAACCGATGTTCGCGTAAATCTTCCAGAAAGTCCTCGCCTTAGATATCCTTTCCAGTAAATTCAATCCTCTTTTCGTCCTGATAAGTAAGATAGGCCCATAAGCAGTTATTTCATACTTCTCCAGCACTCCCTTTCGTCTTAAAATCTCCACAATTCCCCAGTAAAGGATGAATGCGATTATCGCGAAGCCCATTGGAGTCAACATTATTCGAAGAGAGATACAGCATAATAAAAATGTTAGGTATGATGCACCATTTTGCGTTTTTAAATTTAAGTAAAATTTTTTAACTATTCTTCATATATTTTGCCATGAAAACTTTCCCGAAAAAGGGCAAAGATGGTGATTCTGTTATCAAAGAGCTTGAAGAGCTTTCCACAGAGGATTGCGACCCTCACAGCAAGAAAATGTGGGGACACATCTACTATGCAGGGCAGAAAGAGATTGTCGAAATTGCAAGAAAGGCTTATTTGATGTATATGGACAAGACCATGCTGGATTTCACGACTTTTCCAAGCCTTTTTAGGATGGAGAAGGAAGTTGGTGAGATGGCTGCAAGTTTGCTCAACGGAGATGAAGGGGTTGTTGGTAACTTCACATATGGTGGAACAGAGAGCATCATGCTCGCCATGAAGGCTG
This sequence comes from Archaeoglobi archaeon, assembly GCA_029259345.1. Taxonomy (GTDB): domain Archaea; phylum Halobacteriota; class Archaeoglobi; order Archaeoglobales; family Archaeoglobaceae; genus Archaeoglobus. Next base: position 20,017 of record JAPDIX010000080.1, on the reverse strand, counting down.
CGAGAGAGAAGTTCCGTAAGGAGGAGGGGAAAAATATTGTTCCTGAACTCATCTTACCGGCAACAGCTCATCCAGCGTTCTGGAAGTCCGCTGAATACCTCGGCTTCAGGGTTTTAAGGGCTAAGCTCAACGATGAGTTAAAGGCTGACGTTGACCACGTGAGCGAGTTGATGAGTAACAGCACAGCAGTTGTTGTTGGTTCAGCCCCGAATTACCCCTTTGGAGTGGTTGACGACATCAGGGCTTTATCCGATCTCGCTATCGACAGTAGAGTATGGCTGCATGTTGATGCATGTCTTGGTGGATTCTCCCTGCCCTTTTTCAGACAACTCGGAGAGAAAGTTCCGGACTTCGATTTCAGCGTTGAGGGTGTGAGTTCCATCTCGGCGGATTACCACAAGTATGGTTTTTCGCCGAGGGGAGCATCAGTGATTCTCTATAGAAACGCAAAGCTGAGAGAGGGGCAGATATTCGTAATGGCCGCGTGGCCCGGTTACCCGCTCGTAAACACGGCAGTTCTGTCAACCCGCTCTGCCGGAACTCTCGCAGCAGCATGGGCTGTGATAAACTACCTTGGTTTTGAAGGCTACTTAAGGACGGCTGAGAAGATGCTATACGCCAAGAGAAGGTTGATTGAGGGACTTACTGGGCTTGGACTTGAGCTTATCGGTAAGCCAGAAGGGCCCGTGCTCGCTTTCACCTCTGACAAGATTAACCTGTTCAGGGTGAGTTCGATAATGGCTGAGAAGGGGTGGTATGTCCAATCTCAGCCCGGATCGAAGGAGCTTGGATTTCCAAGAAGCCTACACTTCTCAGTCAATCCAGGGCATGCAGATGTTGTGGATGAATTTGTAGAAGATATGAGAGATGCGGTGAGTAAAGCTGGCAGTGAATATCCCGACATCTCATCTTTTGATTTATCAAAACTCAAAATCGGCAAAAACGGGCTTCCTGAGGACATGGAGATAATTGCAGAGCTTATTCACTCAATGCCGCCAGAAATTGTGGAGAGTGTTTTCAGGTCGGTGATCAACGAGTTAATCTTCTGAGTTCAGTTTCCTGTATATTTTTTTCAGCTTCCCGTAAAGCTCCTTGTAGTATTCGAACTGTTTGTCGTAAACTCTTGCCTCATCCTCACTGGGCTTGAAAACTCTGTCAACCTTGAACTTCGATGCTGCACTCTCGAAAGTATCCTTTCCTAATCCCACCGCAGCCATTGCCGCCAAACCTCTCAATCCTGTTTGTTCAGGATTTTTAAGTCTTTTAACGGGTCTTTTTATCGCATTTGCTATTATCTGACACCAGACGTCAAACAATGCTCCTCCACCGACAATACTCACTTCTTTTTGTTTAGCGGTCATCTTCTCCACATAACCAAAAACCCACTTGATGTTCATCGCAACGCCCTCCATCATTGCTCTCAACACTTCCTCCCTGCCAGTATCGAGACTGACATTCACAAGTCCCCCCCTTACGTAGGGATCGTCAATCGGTGCTCTCTCACCATAGAACCATGGCATGAAAATCAGCTTTCCGGGTTCTGCCTTTTCAACCATCCCCTTCACAAGCTCATACTCACCTTCGATGCCAACGAGCTTCATCGCCCATTCCAAAGCTCCAGCAGCAACTTCTTGTTCTGCTATCAGCAGGTATTTTTCGGGAATTGCGCTCAGCAGACTGCCTATGAAGTGGAAAATGTCGGTCTTCCTCTTGGGAACGTGGGCGGCAACCCAATCACTCGTGCCAACGTAAACGTGACACTCATTATCCTTCACAGCCCCAGAACCAACTGCTGCAGCGCAAACATCTCCTGTACCAACTATAGCTGGCACTTCTCCTTCAATTCCAAGCTCCTTCCTGACTTCAGGCAGCAAGTACCCCGCAATATCTGTTGAGTTCTTTATTTCTGGGAAAAGTGACGGATCGAGGTTGTAGTCTTTCAGTAAACTTTCAGACCATCTTGCCTTCCCGCCCCTCGTGTCCGCGAGCCATGTCAGATGCGCCTCATCTGGGCTTGTAACAAAGTTTCCAGTAGCCCTCGCAACGAGATATCCACGCACATCCAGAATTTTGTAGGTTTTGTTGAAGACATCGGGTTCGTTTTCCCATATCCACACTATTTTAGAGATCGGATCTTTCCCCGTCCTTGAAGGTGCTCCGCCAGTCAATCTGAGAAATTTGATTAGTTTCGTTAGAGAATATCCCTGAATTTTTATCAATCCCTTCCAGACGTCTTCAGGAAGTCCGGCAGCCCTCTCGTCAAGCCATGTTATTATTTTCCTGAGCGCATTTCCCTCCCCATCTACCGGCACAACACCTGCCATATGCCCCTCAAAGATGACTGCATCCAAATCTACGCCATCTGTGATCTTTCTGCAGACTTCAACTATGCTGTTCCAGAGTTTTTCGGGATCTTTCTCAGCCCAGTGCTTTTTCGGATATTCTACAACTGCCTTCGTGGATTCTGTCTTTACAGCTTCAAAGGTAGATGTGTCCATGATAGCGGCTTTTATTGAGGTTGTGCCAACGTCAACAGCCAGAACTCGGTTAGAATCCGCCATAACAATTATCCACTAAGCGAAAATTTATAATTTTCTATCATCATCATTGGAGGTTTTACTAGCGCCAACTCCATTTGCAGGAGAAAGTATAGCGGAATAAAGAAGGGTGGAGAACATTTGGGAACCTTGACATACCAGAAACAGATAGAGAGCTTCTAAATGCAAACCTCCATTACAGACAAAATAAAACGAGGAAACTACTGTTCAGTTCAAGCATCACGTATCATCTAAGACTCTTTCATATTCTGCAATTCCCTCTCTTTGAGAACTCTCCTGAGCACCTTTCCAGCCTGGGAACGCGGGATTTCCTCTACGAACTCAACCTCCCTTATTCTCTTGTATTCTGCAATTCTCTCCATAACCCATTCGATAAGCTCTTCTTCCTTAACTTTATCCTTATAATCCTCCTTCAACGCAACAAAAGCCTTTGGTATCTCTCCTGCAACAGGATCGGGTTTGCCAACAACAGCAGCATCGAATACCGCTGGATGCTTGAGTAGCAAAGCTTCAAGCTCTGCAGGGGCAACCGTATGCCCCTTGTACTTGATGACTTCCTTAATTCTGTCCATGAGGTGGTGGTAGCCCTCTTCATCGATGTAGCCCAGATCTCCAGTTCTGAGCCATTTTTCCCCGTTGATTTCGATGAAGCCCTCATCACCCCTGTTGAGGTATCCCTTCATTATGTTGGGCCCCTTCAGAACTATCTCTCCCACCTCTCCTGGAGGTAGTTCTCTCCCAAGCTCGTCTATAACCTTTGCCTCCACATCAGAGAGGGCTATTCCCTGAGTTTCCGGTTTGTTTGCATAGAAGGGATTTAGGGCAACGCAGGGAGATGCCTCCGTCAACCCCCACCCGTGCTGAAAGATTAAGGAGTTGTTGTTGCACTTTTCCGAAAGCACCCTCTTTATTCTTCTCATGACATCAGGAGGAACTGGGGCTGCTCCTATTATTGCAAGCCTCCAGGAGCTGAAATCATATGATCTGCTCTTCTCGAGCCAATCCGTAAGGTAGATCATCATCGCTGCAGTTGTTCCAATTACTGTAACCCTGTACCTTTCTACTAGCTCACAGAATTCCTCTACATTGAATCTCGGAAGGATTACGAAGCTCAAACCCGCCCATACCCCCCCAAGCATAAGCATGTTCATCGCGTAAGAATGATAGAGTGGAAGAGTTATGAGCGAAACATCGTTCTCGTGAATTTCAGAGGCGACTGCAAACTGAATGGCATTAGATACAGAATTGTAGTGGGTCAACATCACGCCCTTCGGCTCTCCAGTGGTGCCGGCAGTATAGGGGATTATCGCGACATCCTCTTTCGGATTACCACCCTTCTCAGGCTCAAATAAGCCGGGCTTGAAGTCTAATATTCTTATGAGCTCAATCCCCGTCTTTGAAGCTCTCTCGTATAAGTTGTCTTCAATAATGATCGCCTTTGCGTTGCTGTCGGTAAGGTAAAATTTCAGCTCATGCTCCTTGAAGAGGGGGCTGAGGGGAACAACTGTGCATCCCGCTCTCAATATTCCGAAAAATGCCACCACCCATTCGATGCTGTTTGCAGCATACAAAGCAACTCTCTCGCCTGGTGCAACACTTTCCCTTAGCCTTTGGGCAAAGCCATTGACCATCATGTTAAATTCCTCGTAGGATACTTTGGAGGGGCAAAGAAAGGCTGGTTTGTTACTGCATCGCTTTGCCGTTTCTTCCAAAATTTCATCGACTCTTATTAGGGGATAGTGAAGATGGGGTCTCTTCAGGTAAACCATGCTAGGTCTCGATGAATTCAGATATAATTTTTTCTAGTGTTTGCCAGTTTGAGGATGGGATGTGGATGGTCTAACCATCAACAACACATCTTAGGCTGCATGTTGACTTAAACGAACTGAATTGACCTAAAACGTTGATTTTTGCAGATTCAATTATGGTTCGATGTTGATTTTCTGACGTTGATTTACCAACACCCTCATCAACCCTTGTTGATTTACTGTTGAACCGATTCAAATAAACAAAATCAACACCTATCAACGGATCAATCAACCTTTATCTCTACATAACCTTTTATCAATCTCCTGTTCAACTACGTTCTGAGATAATAGATTCTTCTGCAACCTTTTCGAAGCCCAAGCAATCATCAAACCCAAAATTTTAAGAATAATGGGCTCGCCCGGATTCGAACCGGGGACCTTCGCCTCGTCAAGGCGACGTCATAACCCCTAGACCACGAGCCCCTTTCTGGATTATCAGATGGGTGTCATATGAATTTTGCGGTAGGTTAAGGATTAAATACCGATGTGAATAGCCATGCATAATGGTAAGAGAGATTGGATTCTGGAAGAGGGAGAAGATTGATTCTGCCGTAAATAAGCTTTTTAATAGGCTTAAGGCCTTAGATGTCGAGGAAATTGATGTTTTCTCATGTCAATCACGCGTACTTGCTGAAGACATCTATGCCAAACATGATATCCCGCCCTTCGACAGGGCTGCAATGGATGGTTATGCTGTCAGGGCTGAAGACACCTTTGGAGCCTCGCCTACAAATCCTATAATGCTCGAAATTGCTGGCGGCGTTGAAATTGGTGAAAGTCCAGACGTTGTTGTTGAGCCCGGAAAGGCTGTTAAAATTGCTACTGGAGCGATGATGCCCAAAGGGGCGAATGCAGTTGTGATGGTGGAATATACAAGAAAGAGTGACCATTTTATCGAAATTCTGAAGTCTGTAACGCCAATGAAGAACGTTTCGAGGAGAGGAGAGGATGTAAAAGCAGGTGAGCTGATACTAAGGAAGGGAGAGATTTTGCAGCCACAGGATGCGGGAGTTCTGGCATCTCTTGGAATTGAGAAGGTAAGGGTCTACAGAAAACCGAGAGTTGCGATCATCACAACTGGAAACGAGCTTGTCGAGCTTGGAAGTAAGCTTGAGGAGGCGAAGATATACAACTCCAACAATCCCATGCTCTTCAACGCATTGGCAGAATTTGGTTTTGATGCTGTAAACCTCGGAATTGCACGGGATAGCAGGGAAAGCATAGTAGACAAGCTTGAAAAAGCCCTGAGTTACGATGCAGTCCTGATTACTGGTGGCACGTCAGTCGGGCATAGGGACATAGTTCCCGAGATTGTGTCAGAGTACGGTGAGATCCTCTTTCATGGCGTATCTATGAAGCCGGGAATGCCCACCGCTGCAGCGATTGTTGATAACAAACCCATCTTCATGCTTCCCGGTTCACCGGCAGCAGCTCTGCTCAGCTTCTATGTCTTCGCCCTCCCCGCTCTCTACAGGTTGATGAACGTGGGAATTATAGCTAGAAAGTGGAGCACTCAAAAGGGGATACTGCAGGAGAGGATACCATCTGAGATCGGTGTTAGGAGCAATGTAAGAGTTCTGTGGGACGGTGGAAACGTTTATCCAGTAAGAATTTCAGGATCGGGAGTTTTAAGCTCTTTTGTCAGAGCAAACGCTCTCTTAGCCGTTCCGGAGGACAGAGAAGGATACGATGCAGGTGAGGAAGTAGAGGTTACGCTTTTGAGGGACATTACAGAGGTGTTTGAATGAGGAAAATTTTTAGAGATGTTGTTACGGTAGATGAGGCTATTAACAAACTCTACGAATTTTACACCCCAAAGAAGCAGATTGAAGAAGTTGATTTGATGGACGCTGTCGGAAGAGTTGTAGCTGAGGACATATATGCCAAATATGATGTCCCTCCATTTGACAGAGCAACGATGGATGGTTATGCTGTCAGGGCTGAGGACACCTTTCAGGCTGATGAAGATAATCCCGCCATTCTCAAAGTCATAGGAGTTGTTGAAGCTGGGGAGAAACCGAAAGTTGAGATTGGAAAAAGAGATGCTGCTGAAATCGCAACTGGGGCGATGATGCCCAAAGGGGCGAATGCGGTTGTGATGGTGGAATATATGAGAAAGAGAGAAAGTTATGTCGAGATTTTTCGCCCAGTATCGCCGGGAGAGAACGTGATGTTTGCCGGCAGCGACCTGATGGCGGGAGAACTGATAGTTAGAGAAGGTACGAAGCTTACACATAGAGAAATAGGAGTGGTGGCGGCATGCGGGATAAGCAGGGTTAGAGTTTACAGAAGGCCAGTTGTGGTAGTAATATCCACGGGCAACGAGCTCGTGAGTCCCGAGAAAGAGCTTGAGGAGGCGAAGATATTCGACGTTAATTCCTATACTATTTCCTCTGCTGTTGTTGAGAATGGGGGAAAAGCGGTTTTTCTTGGGATAGCAAGGGATAACGAGGAGGAGATGCGAAATTTAATCAAAAAGGGGTTGAAGATGGCTGACATCGTGATAACGAGCGGGAGCACGTCTGCTGGCGCTGGAGATGTGATGTATAAAATCCTAGACGAATTTTCACCGGGTGTTATTGTGCACGGTATAGCGATAAAACCCGGTAAACCTGCAATAATAGCAATCTGCAATGGAAAGCCAGTATTTGGCTTGCCAGGTTACCCCACTTCAGCAATGACGGTATTCGAGATTCTTGTTGCCCCTCTTATCAGAAAGCTTGCGGGAATGAAAGATGTTATGGAGGAGAGAATTAGGGCGAATCTTGCAGTAAAGGCTTTTTCTGCTGAAGGTAGGAGAGAATTGCTTCCGGTAAACGTTGTTGCTGGTTCAGAAGGTTACTCTGCATATCCCGTAAGCGGGTCTTACAGCGGGGCTGTAACTGCCTTTGCCTTCACCGATGGCTTCATCGAAATTCCGGAAAACGTTGTTATGCTAGAAGAGGGGAGTGAGGTTGATGTAAGACTATACAGCAAACTTCGACCAGCTGATTTGGTGATTATAGGCAGCCACTGCGTTGGAGTAGAAGTTATACTATCCATCATGCGGAAGAGGGAGCCTTTTAACGCTAAAGTGATAAATGTCGGATCAACGTCCGGAATTCTGGCAGTAAAAAGAGGAGAGGCAGATATTGCGGGAACACATCTGCTTGACGAGAGCAGTATTTACAACGAGCCCTTTATTAAAAAATATGGGGTTAAGGATGCAGTGCTGGTAAAGGGTTATCTGAGGGAGCAGGGACTAGTATTGGCGAAGAGAAATCCGAAAGGAATAAAGAGCTTCAAGGATTTGCTGAGAGAAGATGTCACGTTCATAAACAGAAATAAAGGAAGTGGAACAAGAATTCTTACAGACATGTATCTCAGAGAGCTTGCCGAAAAAGAAGGTGTAGAGTTTGAGAGGCTGGTTGACATGATAAAAGGGTACAACGTGGAGGCAAAAACGCATACCTCGGTAGCTGTCGCTGTTGCCAGTGGCAAGGCTGATGTTGGGGTGGGAATCAAAACCGTAGCGTATCAGTATGGATTGGATTTCATTCCTCTAAGGAGCGAGGAGTATGATTTCCTTGTGAGAAAGGACAGAATGGATAAAAAAACTGTCAGAGAATTCCTTGAGGTCTTAAAGTCGAAAGAATTTGCAGAGGAGCTTAGAAAAGTGCAGGGCTTGAGGGTTTACGATCGAACCGGGGAAATTATTGAATTCTAATCCATTTGACCGTGCTCAACAGCTTTAGAATAAGTAAAGTATCATTTCTTCTCCTTCAGTATAAAAATTTCAAAAAATGTTTTTAAGTTTAAAACCATGTAACAAATATGAACATTCTGGAGATAGCTGAGAACCTGTATCTTATTGATCTACCCCAGAAAATCGAGGGGTTCAGGAAATTTATAAGTTCTTGGGTGATTAAAGACGGAAGTAATGGAGTTTTGATAGATGTCGGCCCCTCTTCAACAATTCCGAAGCTTAGTGAATCGTTAAAGTATCTTGAAATAGAGCACATAGAGTATATTCTCCTCACACACATACATCTTGATCATGCGGGTGGTGTGGCTGATATCCTTAAGAAGTTTCCCGAAGCCAAGGTCGTGGTTCATGAAAGAGGATCAAGACATCTCATAAACCCTTCAATGCTCTGGGAAGCGTCAAAGGCTGCACTCGGTGAAATAGCTGAAATTTACGGTGAGCCAGATGGGATAAAAGAGGAAAGCATATACTCGAATGGCTTAGAGTTTGCCGGAAGGGAGATTGAGGTTGTGGAAACACCGGGACATGCCGCACACCACCAGTCGTATATTTTCGGCGAGTTCCTCTTTATCGGGGAGGCTGCAGGTGTTCACATGCCACTCAAGAATGACTATTATCTGCGCCCCGCCACTCCAAGAAAGTTCATTTTTGAGATTGCTTACGACTCCCTCGATAGGTTGAAGGATTTCGGTAGCAAAAGGGTTTGCTTTGGACACTTTGGGTTTAAAAGTGACAGTTTGGAAATCGTAGAAAAAGCAAAGAAGCAGTTAAGACTGTGGGTCGATACAGTTTACGATATTGCGTGTAGAAGGGATTTCGAGGAGGAAGAGCAAATACTCAAGCAGGCGAGAGAAGAATTGCTTGAGAAAGATAGAAGGTTCTCGCGGTATCACCTGCTCGATGAAGACATCAAAAAGAGAGAGGATTTCTTTATAAATAACTCGCTGCGTGGTATTCTCGATTACGTTTTCACGAACTACTGTGAGCCCTAATTTTTTATACATGCAAGCCGTCGAGATTGTGTGGAAGCAAGAGATTGGGCAGAGATTATAGTTGAGTTAAGGAGAGAACTTTTAAAGATCGCAGTAATTGTCATAGCCATAAGTTCCATATTTTTCACCTTTGGGGCAAATCTTGTCATTGGAAAAATACTTCACGACCTCTTTCCATCGGAGATGGTATTTGAGAACAGAGAAAGGATTATCGAAATTGTTGAAGAATTGAAGAATATAACGAATGCATTTGAAAACTACGCCTACCACCCCTCTGAAGTAAACCGAACTATCGCTTTTGAAGCATCAAAAAAGCTTGTAAGGATTGCAATGGAGTTGACGGCATCACCCGTGCTTACGCGCCCTCTTGAGGGTTTGCTGCTTAACCTCAAAATATCTCTGGCAATTGGAATTGTCGCTGCACTACCCTACATTTTTTACGTTATCTTGAGAACCTTAAGAGCCCGCGGTATTATGCAAGATCTAACGATCAAAAAAACTACTGCCTTCAAGTATGCACTTGCCTCCATCATCTTCTTTGTAATGGGCGTTATTTACGGGTACAATATGATGAAACTCTTTATACGCTTTCTGTACACAATGGCGGTTGCTCAGGGTGCAGTGCCGCTCTACAGCCTTGCAGAATTTGTGAATTTTGTTGCACTTATGCTCGTCCTGTTCGGCCTCGTGTTTGAACTCCCCGTTGTGATGTTCTTCCTTGTGAGAAACAGGATCGTGGAGTATGAGACTTTAGCATATTATAGACGACACATCTACGTAGCATTCTTTGTCGTGGGTGCAATAACAACTCCACCTGATGTTTTCACCCAGCTAATGGTAGCTACTCCGATGGTTGTGTTTTTTGAGATAAGTCTTCTATTTGTCAGATTTTTCGGGAGGAGAGGAATCAAGAATGGAGGTGACTGAACCCTTCACGCGGAGGAAGTTGGGTGGAATATGGTCTGCTGTGTAAACTCTGCCCTTCTTCCTTATCTCGATTCCAGCCTTTAAGGCAGGTTCAGCGTCTATTTCAATCAGAATTGGATTTTTGGCGTGTCTTTTGCCTACCTCGATTGCCTCTTCAGGTGTTGCACACATGTGCACTTCTCTCCGTTTCATCGGAAGCAGACCTCTCTCTACAATGGATTCAAGATTTTCAGGAGAGGTTGCGTGGTATAGCTTTGCTGGGATATCTCCACTCTCACTCCAAACAGTATTTACTGCAAGGCTGTGCCCGTATTTTGCCCTGATTTTGCCATTTCTAATTTCGAACCTCCCCTTTTTATCAAATTTTACAATCAGCTCAAGATGTTTTCTTCCAACCCCGTATCTTTCTTTCAGAACTCTCAAAACGTCCTCAACTCTCGCCCAACCCTCTTCATCAACCTCAATACCAAATTCCTCAGCGAAATGTCTCAAAATTCCACTCAAGAACTTGCTCACCTTTCTTCTCTTCTCTGAATCCAGCAGTATCCTGCCTTTTCCACATTCACATCTGCCTTCAAATTCACCGCATCTCTTGCAGGTACCCACATCCACATTTTGTGTATCACCTTTCTGAAGTTAGATTTTTTTGACCACAGCAAGCTTTATAGCCTCACGAACTTCAAAGCTGCCATGCGACTTGGAAGTGCTGCCATTGCCACTTCAGCATTACTCATGAGCACAGTCTCCATTTTTGTGAGAAATCTTGAGGGTGATGCACTAACAATTACCTTTCTTAGGTTCTCTTCAGCTTTCACAATAATCGCCTTTTTATGCCTGCTTAACCGTGAGATACCAAAAATAGACAGAACGCTTTTTCTACTTGCCATATTCAACCTTCTTACGGTTGTAAGCTATATTACAGCCATTCAAAATCTGGAGGTTGCAACCGCTGCACTGTTGCTGTATATGGCTCCCGTTTATGTAGTCCCCCTGTCAGTTCTTATGGGTGAGAAAGTAGAAGTAAAAACACTCGTAGCAGTTCCCTTGGGAATCTGTGGTCTTTATATGATGCTTACACCATATGCCGAAATAAACGCAGGCATTTTATTTGGCATCTTTTCCGGAGTCGGTTATGCCCTTGTCTTCATCCTCTCAAAAGAGGCAAGAAAAAAACACTCCCCTCTACAAATCACCTTTTTTAATCTTGGTTTAGGAACTGTCATACTACTACCATACTTTTTCATCTTTGGCACAATATCCAGCATTTGGTGGGTTATAGGTCTCGGAACGATTCCTACCGCAATCCCGTTCATCTTGTTCGCTTATGGTGTGAAGTACGTGAAGGTTCAGAGAGCACCAATTCTAGCACTGCTGGAACCTCTATCAGCATTTATAATAGGCCATCTATATTTTGGAGAAGTTATGGTTTGGAAACAATTAATCGGAGCAATAATGATACTGTCGAGCGTGTTTATCGCATGGAGGGAATAAAATCTATCGAAATGTCTCGAAACAGTTATAAGTTCAACACAAGAAAACAATACGAGTGATAGAGAACTGGATAGAGTACCAGATTTTCGAAAAAAACCTGCTGAAATTCGTTGAGGTATTGGACGCTACCCCTAGGATAAAAAAAGCTTTATCTTATGCCATTAAAGCTGGCGGTAAGCGGAGCAGACCCCTCATCGTCCTCTTGAGTGGGAAGATGTGTGGTGGTAATTACAATGATGTAATGGATCTCGCCATTTCAGTTGAACTCATCCACACTGCGAGTCTTGTCCATGACGATGTGATTGACAAGGCAGAGAAAAGGAGAAGAAAACAAGCGTTGCACAAAAAATATGACATCGCACTGGCAATAGTCCTTGGAGACTGGTTGATATCAAAATCAGTAGAACTTACGTCAAAATATGGAGAAGAGATAATAAAAGATTTTTCCCAAGTGGGCATGATGATGTCAGAGGGAGAGGTTTTGGACTTTTACAGCGTGAAAGAACCCTTTGATGAGAGGGATTATTTTGAGTGTATAGAGAAAAAAACAGCTGCACTGTTTGCATACTCGGCAAGAAGTGCATGCAAGATCGTTTGCGATGACAGAAAGGCTGCAGGTAAGCTGTTTGATTACGGCCTGAATCTAGGTTTAGCTTACCAGATTGTTGACGATTTGCTTGAATATACAAGAGCGCTCGATGACAAATACTCTGTCTTCGAATCCAGAACTCTTCCTCAGATTTACGAGGAAAAGTATGGTAAGAGTGAAGTCATTCCAAAAGTTACAGAGAAAATCGTAGAATTTACAGAAAAAAGCTTTGAAGCTCTAAACTATTTTGATGACTGCGAGGAGAGAAGGAAGCTTGCAGAAATTGCGAATTTCATGACCTACGATATTGTGAAAATGCATTCGGAGAACAGAATCATTTTCTGAGCCTCCTGAACAATTTCTTGTTGTTGTCAAGTACTTTTCTCCAATCTTCGACTCCTGCTCCTCTGAGGACTTTCTCAGCCATCTTGTCGTCTATTATATCAGACGGTGAATGGGTGTCAGTGTTTATTACAAGATTGAATCTGAATTCCTCTGCGAGTTTGGCAACATATCCATTGGTCAGACTGTGTCCTTTTCGTGAGGTTATCTCAATATGAATACCGTTTTCCCTTGCCATTTCAGCCTCTTTTTCAGACATCAATCCCGGGTGAGCGAGAATCGTTACTTCCTCGTTTAAAGCTGCAAAATTCGTGCCTTTCTTTACTGGCTCCACCACAGTTTCTCCGTGCACGACTACTACCTCTGCTCCCTCTCTCCACGCAAGTTCAACAGCCCTGCCAATCAATTCCGGTGGGACGTGCGTAACTTCAACACCAACAAGGAACTCGGCATCATACAATTCCATAAAATCCTTCAGTTTTTCGAGTTTTGACAGTATGGCTGATATATTCGAAAAATCAGCGTGATCTGTCATCGCAAATCCCTCGTTACCCACAGCCACCATTCTTCTTGCAACTTCGGACGGTATCAGTTCTCCGTCACTGAACACTGTATGGACATGTAGGTCGAACATGCAAAAACGTTAAATAAGGTGCTAATAAGCTTTTAGTGTGAAGGGGTTAAGAAGGCTCGTGCTTGATGTTCTAAAACCACATGAGCCGCAGACGACTGTTTTTGCTTTGAGATTGAGCGAAATCGAAAATGTTGATGGAGTCAACATACATCTTTCTGAGATAGATCAAGCGACAGAGTCAATAAAGATAACGATTCTCGGAGATGATCTGAACTATGACGAAATAAAGAGGGTTATCGAGGATTTGGGAGGGGTTATTCACAGTATAGATGAGGTTGTTGCCGGGAAAATCATAGTGGAATCTGTAAGGACTGAGCAGGATTGAAATTTTTGTTCTTCACATAGATTGTTATAAATTATCAGTATTTTTTCAAATTTTGCGAAAACTTTAAATTTAAATGTGAACCATAACAATTATGTCAACAAGAAGGGAATTTCTGAAACTTGTCGGTGCTGGTGCAGCTTGGATGATGCTTGGTGGTTGTGCACAGCCACCTGGACAGGTTACACCAACCCCAACAACTCCGACAGCACCCAAGGTTACGAAGGAGCTTAAGCTCGGCTACGTTGCTTTCAGAACAGGGCCTGCGGCTGCTTTTGGCGAGCCAGCACACAAAGCCATTGACTTGATGGTTGAGAGGATAAATGCTGCTGGCGGGATAGCTGGAGCAAAAATAAAGGTAATTCATGAGGAGGAGGGCTCCACTTCTGATACGGTTGAGAAGTTCAAGAAGCTCATTTTTGAGGACAAGGTTGATGTTATAATGGGTTTGAACTCTACCGCCAACTCACTGGCTGCAGCACCTGTGGCAGATGAGAACAGCACACTCTTCATAGCATGCCAGGCTAGAATACCCTATGTTACCTGGAAAGACCCAGAGGATCCATCAAAGGGAGTTATGGATTGGGTGTTCAAGGCAAACAACTCGGCTGTAGCACATGCCGTTCAGGCAGCTTTAATGCTGAAAGAGTACGCACCAGATGCAAAGGTTGTGGGACAAATTCATCCGGACTATGCGTGGGGCTATGATAACTACAACTACTTCAGCGCTGCTGTCAAAAAGCTCATGCCAGATGTAGAAGTCCTCGACCCCCTCTATCCCAAACTCTTTGCTCCAGACTATACGCCATACATAACAGAGCTTGTTAACGCAAAGCCTGACTACATATTCACGAGCTTCTGGGGGTCTGATGCAACCAGATTTACGGACCAGCTTATCCCCTACGGTTTGCTGAAGGGGACTGGTGGGGACACATTGCTGTGTGCATACTGGGACTTCTACGTTGTCACTGGCAGAGATATCCCGGTTTACGGTCATGTGCAGCAATCCTCGCAGAAGGGTATTGCATACCCTATCAAACCTGAGGATTTTGATCCTGACTGGGAGTGGCTGATAAAGGAGTTTAAGAGTAGATTTGGTCAATTTCCGCAGTCAGGAGCCTTTGATGGTGGGGATGCACTGAACTTATGGATAGCTGGAATAAATAAAGCCTATGAGGAAAAGGGTGAGTTTCCGACAAATGATGAGATAAGAGATGCCATAGAGAACCTCGGAAGCTACAAGAGCTTTGGGGAAGTGGGGATTGTGAGGAAAAAAGACCACAGAGTTCTCTGGGATGCATACCCTGGAATGATCTCGAAGGCTCCATCAGATGACCCACTGCAGAGACCTTACGTCCATAATCCAGTTTTCCTTGCAACAGCCGAGCAGACAGAACCGCCAGCTCTCACCAATCCATTAGAGTGGATTAACAATTGGTGAAATTTTATTTTATTTTTCTAATCCATATTAAATGAAATGAACGATAAAGAAAATTTTAAATATGCCATCTCTACCTAACTAAAATTGGTGATAGAATGAACAGGCCAACAAGAAGAGAATTTCTGAAACTTGTCGGTGCTGGTGCAGCTTGGATGATGCTTGGTGGTTGTGCACAGCCACCTGGACAGGTTACACCAACCCCAACAACTCCGACAGCACCCAAGGTTACGAAGGAGCTTAAAGTCGGTGTTATATCTTTCAGGGCAGGGCCTGCAGCTGTTTTTGGAGAACCTTTCCACAACACTGCTGACTATCTTGCTGAGAAGTTCAACGCTGCTGGTGGGATAGCGGGGGCAAAAATTAAGGTTGTTCACGAAGATCAGGGTTCAAGCCCGTCTGAAACTGTGGAAAAGGCGAAAAAGCTCTGCCTGCAGGACAAGGTTGATGCCATTACAGGCATTCCTGGCACAAACCACAGCCTTGCAGTCGCTCCTGTTTGTGATGAGAACAACACATTCTACCTGCAATGTCAGGCGAGGGCAGAGTATGGGACTTGGAAAGACCCGGAGGATCCATCAAAGGGGATTATGGACTGGGTGTTCCACACTGGCAACTCTACAGCTTCGCATGGTATACAGGCGGCATACATGGTGAAGGAACTGTTTCCCGAGGTAGAGACCATCGCCCAGATTCACCAGGACTACGCATACGGCTATGACAACTACGACTACTTCACGTCAGCCGTTAAAAAACTCAAACCTGATGCTGAATTACTCGACCCCCTCTATCCAAAAATCTTCGCTCCAGACTACACACCATACATAACTGAGCTTGTCGAAATGAAGCCCGACTTCATCTTCACAAGCCTATGGGGGACTGACTTCACGCGATTCGTAGACCAGCTTATTCCTTACGGTTTGCTGAAGGGGACTGGTGGGAACACGATACTCTGTGGTTACTGGGACTTCTATCCGTCAATAAAGAGGGAAATTCCTGTTTACGGGCATCCACAACAAACTAATCAGGGTTTGATAGATTACGCTGAATACAGAGAAATTATCGCATGGCACTTCACGACCTATGGTTGGGCTCAGACTGGAGGAATATCAGACGCAATTACTGCCTTCTACACACTAAAGGCTGCGGTCGAGAAGGCCTATGAGGAGAAAGGGGAGTTTCCAACAAGGGATGAAATAAGAGATGCCATGGAGAGGCTCGACAAGATACCGAGTCCCTTCGGTGAGGGAACAATGAGGGGAGAGGATCACAGGGTTCTCTGGCCAGTCGAGTGCGGAGTATGTGCTAAAGATACTTTGGGATATTATGGTGGTGTAGAAATTGCCTACATCATCGACCCGAACAACAAGCTGATACTTCCACCAGAAAAGCACGAACCACCAGCCTTTATGAAAGGAACAGACTGGGTGGCCACATGGTGAAGTGGTAGGAATGATCCCCCAAATAATTAATGGTCTGATTTTTGCCTCCATCCTTTTTTTAGTGGCAGCTGGGTTAACAATAATCTTCGGAATTCTTAGGGTCGTCAACTTTTCTCACGGAAGCTTTTATCTGCTGGGAATATACATCGCCTACTCGATAACAAGGTTTTCCCAAGACCCCGTTCTTTACCTCGCCTCCCCCTTCATAGCCGGAGCGCTTGCAGGAGCGGTTGGTATGGCCTTCGAAAGAGGATTGCTAAGCAGAGTTTACGGAAGGGGAGAGCTTTTCGAGCTTCTGCTGACCTACGGCATGATCTTCGTCTTCATTGACGTATTCAGAATAGGCTGGGGCACAATGCCAATCTCCGATCCAACGATAACCTTCAAGCTTGGGACTGTTTCAATAGCAGGTTACTTAATGCCTCTCTACAACCTCTATTTGATAACAATCGCCGCTATTCTCGCACTCGTGTTGTGGTATTTGCTTTTCAAGACGAGAGTTGGAATGATAATAAGAGCCACATCATTTGACAAGGAGGTTACAAGCTCCTTTGGTGTGAACGTTAATAGAGTTTACGTTCTGACGTTCTTCCTCGGTTGCTTCCTTGCAGGTTTTGGTGGTGGATTGATGCTTCCTGTCACCGGAGCATGGATAGGACTGGACATTGATATGCTCATCCTCGGACTCGTTGTGGTTGTTGTTGGAGGTTTGGGGAGCATAAAAGGAGCTCTCGTTGCTTCCCTTCTTATTGGCCTTGTCAGATCCTTTGGAATATCTATGTTTCCCGCAATAGAGCTTGCAATCGTTTACGTCATCATGATTGCCGTGCTTATAGTGAAGCCAAGCGGATTGTTCGGAGGTGTTGAGCATTGAGGGACTTCAGAATCGTTTACCTGGCAATAGCTATTATCCTGTTTTGCATCCCCTTCACTGGAGAATATCCCACCTACCTGACAGGATTGGCACTGCTCTTTGGCATCTCAGCGTTAGCTTTAAACGTCCTTCTCGGCTACACAGGATTGCTATCTTTCGGCAACGCCCTGTTTTTCGGAGCAGGAGCATATACTGTAGGGCTTTTAATCAAGCACTACGACATAGCAGCCATCGAAATACTGTTCCCAGCAAGCATAGCCACATCCTTTGCAGTTGCAGTTGCAGTGGGCTTCATATGTGTCCGACATACGAGGATTTACTTCACGATGCTTACAATTGCTTTAGCATCGCTTTTCTACGCTCTTGCCCATAAACTGAGGCCAATAACAGGTGGCGATGATGGAATCAGAATTTACGACACCTACCTCTTTGGTAGAGAAATAGCATCAGTAACGGAGTTTTACTACCTCATCCTCGTGTTCTTCTTTGCAAGCATACTGGTTCTGAGAATAATCCTGAAATCCCCGTTTGGCCTAACACTGCAGGCCATAAGAGATAGCGAGATGAGAGCGAGGTTTGCAGGGATATCTATAACCAAGTACCGACTCGGTTCATTCATCGTTTCTGGGGTGTTTACAGGAATGGCAGGAGCCCTCTACGCTCTTTTCCTCGGACAGATATCTCCCGATGATGTTCTTGGGCTGACAAGATCAGGAGAGTTTGTTGCAATGACAATTCTTGGAGGGTTCACGAGTTTTACCGGCCCTGTCGTGGGAGCCTTTGTTTTCACATATCTCAAAGCATTCGTTTCGTCTGCGCTGATTTACTGGTATATGGTGGCTGGAATAATAATAATCGGTGTTGTGCTATTCGTTCCACTTGGGATAATGGGTGAGATTGAAAGAAGACTGTTATGGAGACGGTAGGTGATAACATGGAGATTTTAAAGACTGAGGGTCTTAAGAAATATTTCGGTGAAGTTCATGCAGTTGACGGTGTTTCGCTGGAGATAAAGGATGGAGAGTTCGTATCGGTTGTCGGTCCCAATGGGAGTGGGAAGACGACCCTTGTAAACCTCATTTCGGGAGCTCTACTACCTGATTCCGGAATCATATACTTTGAGGGGAGAGATATAACAAAGCTGCCCGC
Organism: Archaeoglobi archaeon; assembly: GCA_029259345.1. Classification (GTDB taxonomy): domain Archaea; phylum Halobacteriota; class Archaeoglobi; order Archaeoglobales; family Archaeoglobaceae; genus Archaeoglobus. The sequence continues at coordinate 1,706 of JAPDIX010000080.1, read as the reverse complement.
TCATCAGAGAGTGAAGCTTGGAATTGGTAGAAGTTTCCAGATACCGATGGTCTATGAGTTTTTAAGCTCCTTAGACAATATTTTGGTCTCCATTCTGTCGAGAAACGGATATTCAAATATATTTCACAGAACTGTTGACAAATTTGAGGAGGAGAGGAAGGAGGCAATGGAACTACTTAACACCTTTTCGATCCCCCTTAAACTTGTTGCTGAGCTTCCCCATGGACACAGAAAGCTGCTTGATGTGGCAATGGCACTCGCCTTACAACCAAGACTTGTTTTGCTGGACGAACCTACTGCCGGAATAAGCTTGGAGGAGAGAGACCAAGTCATGGGAACAATAGTAGAGGTTTTGAAGGATAGGAAAATTGCTGCCGTGATTGTTGAGCACGACATGGACATTGTTGCAGAGTATTCAGACAGAATACTGGTCATGCACGATGGCAAAATCATGAAAGAGGGAGGAAAGGAAATTTTAGAAGATGAAGAGGTCAGAAGGATTTTGATTGGAGATTGAGGTGGTTTTAATGCTTAAACTTGACAAGATAAACGTGAACATCGCAAAGATTCCGGTTTTGAGGAACCTCTCAATGGAAGTGGATGAGGCTGAGATTGTCTGCATTGTTGGCCCAAACGGGGCTGGAAAGACGACGACGATAAGGAGTATAATGGGAATTCTGCCTGTGATTTCAGGGAAAATCGTTTTTGAAGGCAAAGATGTAACTTCGATGAAGGCACACGAAAGGTTCAGACTTGGTATAGGTTATGCACCTGAGGATAGAAGGCTTTATCCAGATTTTACCGTTATAGACAACATTCTATTCCCTGCAAGGATTTTAGGAGTGGATGAAGAAGAAGTGAAGCGACGAGTATTCAGAATCTTTCCTGAACTCAAGGATCAAACTCATCGCCTTGCAATGACGCTCAGTGGTGGGCAGCAGAAAATGGTTGCCGTTGCAAGGGCATTGGCGGCAAATCCGAAGCTGGTTCTTCTTGATGAGCCCTTAGAGGGTCTGGCTCCGGTAGTGAGATCAAGGCTCGCTTCTGGCATTTCAGAGCTTAAGGATGAGGGGATCTCGGTTTTAATGGCAGAGTCGAATGCGACTCACATTAAAGACATCGTGGACAGGATTTACGGGATAAAGAGAGGAGAAATAGTGGAGATGGAGGCTCTCACGTGATCGTTGTTCCAGTTGCTGACGAGAACTTGGGGATTCAGAGCTTTGAAAAAGGCATAGAGATTGCAAAATACAGTAACAAGAATCTTAAGGGACCAATGAGCAAGTGCTGGTAAAAGGATGCCAGTATTGCTCGTTAAATGATTTCTTTTTTCGCCTCCTCTACAAGTCTTCTCGCCTCGTCTTCGCTCAATCCAAGCGATCTCAAATTAGATTCGCCAGCCTTTACCACATCCCTGCAAAAAATCAGTCCGGCCCTAACAACTGTATCGAGAACCTCCTTACCTATTCTCAGGATGGTGATAGGATAAAGACTTTTTGACTCCAGCAGCACTTCTATACTCTCATTCTCAGGGTAGCTCCAGCCGGTCAGCTTTATCCCCATGCAGCTCGCATATTTTTTTGCCTCATCTGAAAACTTGGTGTTTGTGAAAATCCATGGTTGTGTAAAGTGCTCTTCAACATCAAGAAATCGGGCATAAGTATACATGGCTTCCTTCAATCCGGTGTAGATTGGCAAGTTGTGGA
>JAPDIX010000066.1 GCA_029259345.1 Archaeoglobi archaeon | reverse complement strand
GTGTGAATCTGGACGTTTTGCTGGAGGTCAGAAACTACTTTATGAAAATAAGGGAGAAGTATTCCGGCTACCTCAACCCACTTTCAACAATACCCGACACGAGGGTTCTGGTATATCAGATTCCCGGTGGGATGTTCTCCAACCTAATCTCACAACTGCAGGAACAGAATGCTCTCGACAAGCTTGAGGAGGTTCTTGAGGAGGTACCGAGAGTCAGGGAGGATTTGGGATACCCACCTCTTGTCACTCCAACAAGCCAGATAGTCGGTGTGCAGGCTGTGATTAATGTTCTGGTGGGAGAGAGATACAAGGTTGTTACGAGGGAAACCAAGGACTTGGTTAAAGGAATGTACGGTAGAACTCCAGCACCGATAAGGCCCGAGATAACTAAGAAAATACTCGGAGATGAAAAGCCAATAGATTGCAGGCCCGCTGATTTGCTCGAGCCTGAGTTTGAGGAGAGGAAGAGGGAGCTTGAGGAAATGGGGATTGAGGCAAGCGATGAGAACGTTTTGATTTATGCACTATTCCCGCAAACTGGTCTGCAGTTCTTGAAGGGGGAGCTTAGCGAGGAACCATTCCCTGTTGGAGGGGGAAAGATAGAGGGCAGCTTCGAGGTAGAGGTAGAAGGGGCGAAATATGTGGTCAAAGTGAAGCCAGAAAGCTAAAATACAATAAACCCTCTATCCTTTTTATGGATACTGAGATTATAATTGATAAAGTGGATGTGGAAAAGCCGATTCTCATCACGAGCTTTCCAGGAATAGGTCTTGTCGGCACGATAGCTACTGGACATTTCATTTTTGAACTGAATCTGGAAAACATAGGTGTTGTGGAGTCGAGCATGCTTCCTCCAGTAGCATCATCCTTTGAGGGCATCATCCTACCACCTATAAGGGTGTATCAGGATACCGAGCTTGGTTTCGTTCTCATTCATTCAGACGTCCCCATAATCCCTCAGGTTGCTTATGATATGAGCAAGAGAATAGTGCAATGGGCTGCCGAGATAAACACCCGGAAGATATTCTCATTCGCTGGTGTTGCCACTTTTGAGGATAAGAAGAGGGTCTTTGGAGCTGTAACAGCTAAGGAATTGCTGGATGAGATAAGGGATCATATAGAGATATTCAAAACTGGCACAATTTCGGGAATTGCCGGTAGCATAATGAATGAGTGTGTAGCAACAAAGATGCCGGGAATCGTGCTGCTCGGAGAGACTTCGGGTTTCAACCCCGATCCAAGAGCGGCAGCAAGCTTGATTGATGCTTTTAACAAGATTATGGGCTGGGAAATCAGCGTTGAGAAGCTGTTAAAAGAGGCGGAGATGATAGAAGCTCAGATGCAGAGGCTGGCGGAGCAGGCAAGGATGCAGGAGGAAAGAAAAGAAGAATTTCCGATGTATGGGTGAGAATATGAAGTGCTACGTGCTTACGAGCATATCAAGAAGCTTTATTGATGAACTTTTGAGGAGAAATGTCAGAACACTGGAAGTCAGGAGTGCTCACAATGTTGCAACGGCTTTGAAAGCAGATATTGGCGAGTGTGTATTTCTCACGCCAGCAAGAATAAACGATCTCAGCAGAGGTGTGAGTGGATTGATTGCTGAGGTTACAGGAAAGGAAATAATGAGCCAGTCTCTCTTCTACTCCTCTCCGAACTACATGGAAGAGTGTGAGCTTACCGTTGTTAGGCTCAAACTGGCACCTAAGGGTGTCGGCAGAATCCTGCAGGTCAGAAGAGGGGGTGTTCTCGACACGATTGAAGCAGATGTGGTTGAAACATCGTATTTCAACGCAAGATGAGCATTAAGGGGGCTGAGTTGGATTAAAAGTGCCGAGGACGATATACTCGATGTAAACTTCAGCTAAAGTCAGTGTTTCCAAAGAGACATATTGGGAACGAGTTCATGTTTCTCAAAAATTAGTCTGAGAATTTTGTCCAAAACCGATATGATTATATATTACAATTTTGGTTTATTTTTAGTTATAGTGGTAGATAGATAGTGGGTGACGTACATGAGGGTGGTGCAATTCGGTATTATTTTCGCAATCCTCGTGTGTATAGGGATATCTAGTGTGGGGACTGCTACCGCGGATTCATGCAAACCCGTCTGTGAGAATATAGGAACGAGAAGTGAGGGATGGTACGATTCTTGTACAGGTGAAGCCATAAAGCTTGGCTCTTGTAGCAGATGCACTGCAATTTGCGACAAGACTGGGACAAGAGAGGAGGGATGGTACAGTTCATGTGATGGTAGCTTGATCAAGTACGATCAGTGCGGTAGGGAGACAACTACAACTACTGCAACAACCACGACAACTACTACAACGCCGACGACAACCACTACAACAGTAACCTGTAATGACTCTGATAACGGTGACATTTTCACCAAGGGTACAACGACAGGATGGGACTACTATAAGAAGATTGTGATATCCAGCTCTGACTCGTGTACGGATTATGATGGTGGTGCTCCAAAGAGTTCGGGCAAGTGGGTTATCGAAGAGCAATGTGATGAAGAAGAAAGAGTTTCAAGCCACTATTATGAGTGCCCTGAAGGATATTTGTGTGAGGACGGGAGATGCGTACTTAAGGGAGATTGCCCAGAATACTGTAAAGATGGGTGGCACTACTATAGTGGGAAATTTGATGTCGAAAGCAATAAATGCGAATATTCGACGAGATTTTGCAAGTATGGTTGCGATGACGAAGGAAAAACATGTAAGATCCCTGAAAATGTGAGTTGTCCGGATTATTGTGAAAATGGGATCTTCTGGAAAGATGGATCGTTTAATGAGTGGACTTTTGAGTGTGAATACAAATACAAGATCGAGTGTCAATATGGATGCAACGAAGAAGGAACCGCATGCAAGTCGGAAGAGAAAGAAGAGCCGTCTGGTAAGTTATCATGTGAGGAAAGGGTATGGCAGGTAATAGTGGATACATGTCTGAACGAAGGTGAAGATGAGGAGGTTTGCGAGGAGAGATACAAAAATCTAGTTGAGTTCGAATGTGGAAAGAAAGGCGAGGTTGAAAAACCAGATACTGAGACGACAATATGTCAAGAATTGAGAGCAAGAATCTCTTTATTGATTGAAAAGTTAATGAAAGCCGAATCAGAGGAAGAAAAGGAAAAGATAAGTGAGGAGTTGGCAGATACAAAGAAGGAGTATGAGAAGTGTATTAAAGAGCCAGAAATTGAATACGAAGTGGAGGTAAATCTCTGTGACGAACTTGAAGATCTAAAAGCGAGCTATAAAGCTCTTCTGGATAAGGAAGAAAAAATAAAAGCAGAGATTTCTGCTGGCAAGGCAGATAAAACAGAGCTTGAAAGGATACAAAGAGAAAAGTTATTCCTTGAAAAAAGGATAGAGAAAGCTGAGGCTTCGTGTAAGGAGGAAAAGAGTTACACGGAAACTCCATGTCTCACTCTATCAACGCTGATGAAAGTGGAAGAAGAGTTAAACGAGAAAATCTCAAATGCAACGAAGGAAGAGGCTGAGGAGCTCAAGAAAAGACTCGAGGAAGTTGAAAAAGAAATTCTTCAATTACGAAGAGACTGTATGGAGCAAAAATTGTCAGAAGAGGGAGTAGAGACTCTGATTGAAGCTGAAGAAGTGTATAAGTCCAAGGTTCAAAAAGTTCTTGAAGAATCATCACCAGAAGAGGTAGATGAGAAGTTACAGGAAATGGAGAACGAGATGGAGGAGCTTATAATAAAGATTGCGGAGAAACTCGACGAAGTTGACCTAAGCAACACAGAGATAATCAGTGAGGCAAGGGTAAGTGGCAACGAACTTTATGTTGAGGATGTAAAGCTTGAAGGAAAACCCCTTCGAATAAAAATTGAAGAAAAGGAAGTTTACATTAAGCCGGGAGAGGAAGTCGTAATCGAGGCAGACGGAGTTTCCGCGAAGGGTAATGTTGAACTATGGTATGTTAACGGGTCGCTGATTGCAGCGAAAAGTAAAAAACAGATTAGAGTTCTACCTTCCGATTTACTGGATGAGGTCGAGGCAATCAAAGATATAAGACTGGTTGACGAAGAGGCTCCAAAGTACAAGGTTGCTGCTGAGAGAGTAGGCAGATTACTGGGTTTTATACCGGTGTCTTTTGATGTTGAGTACGAAATTAGTGCTGAAGACGGTAAACTGCTTGGTAAAAGTAAACCATGGTGGACACCCCTCGTGGTAGGCGAGTCAAATCCACAGCCGAGCCCCGCCCCATCTTGAGTCTGAGCGAATACGGTAGCATAGCCTACCGGTTTGCGGTCGATTTCATTAACCTAATTTTTAATTTTTTGAAGATTTTTGACATAAAGAATATATTTTGTTGAAAACTTGTTATAAAACCCAGAAAAAGAGAATTTAGAGTGCATCGAGAGATTTTTGTGTGGTAGGAAGATAGGTAAGAGTGTTCAAAGGCTTTTGTGAAATTCCTTAATCTCAGGAAAAGAGGTCAGCAAAAAGACAAAATGGACAAAAGAGATGTCAACATAAAAACTTCTTCACAAGAAAAAGAAATATAAGCTGCTGATACACTATTTAATTGAATGCCAAAAAAGGAAAGTGCCGAAGTGAAGTATCTGATATTGCGCCCTTTGGGTTATCCACTCAAAGCGAGCTACCACGAGTATCCGCAGGTGGATAATCCCAAGGTTTTCGAGGTTTACGCCAAGGAGCAGTGGAAAGGTGAGTTCGTGCACAAAAGGAAGCTCATATTCGATGTCAGAATGTTTCCAGACTTCGCTTTTGAAGTCGTCGATTGTGAACCCCAATCGGGCTACATTTCTGATGCAACAATTATTCTAGTTGAGAGTGATTCAAAAATAATCGAGACCGAGATCGTAAGGGACATCTCGCTCGACGATGTAGTTGGGCAGGAAGAGGCAAAGAAAAAGGCCAAGGTGATACTCGAGTATCTCAAGAACCCCGATAAGTTCGGTAAATGGGCACCGAAGAACGTTCTGTTCTTCGGACCTCCCGGAACTGGCAAGACCATGATGGCCAAAGCCCTGTCGAATGAGGCAAAAACACCCTTCCTTTCCGTAAAATCTACAAAAATAATAGGAGAGCATGTTGGAGATGGTGCAAGGAAAGTGCACGAACTTTATGACAGGGCAAGACAGCTTGCTCCCTGCATAGTCTTTCTCGATGAGTTCGATGCCATCGGACTGGACAGAAGTTATCAGGAGATAAGAGGAGATGTTTCTGAAATAGTCAATGCTTTGCTTACCGAACTTGACGGAATTCAGAGTAACGATGGCATATGCACAATTGCAGCTACCAACAGAGTTGAACTTCTTGACTCGTCAATTAGAAGCAGGTTCGAAGAGGAAATAGAATTTAGACTCCCAAGCTTTGAGGAGAGACTTGAAATTCTGAAAAAGAATCTTGGAGAGTTTCCAGTTGAGGTTAAAGCAAGGCTTGAACTCGTTGCTGCTGCTTCTGAAGGATTCAGCGGTAGAGATATTGTGGAGAAGGTTATAAAGTCCTCCCTGCATAGAGCCATTGCTGAAGGTAAAAACAGAATTGAAACGGAAGACTTGCTGAGTGCGGCGGAAAAAGTAAAAATGCCCTCAAGGCAGCCGCCAAAGCAGATGTTCGTTTAAATATTTCTCTGAATCCACCTCTTTATCTCGCTCTTAGGTAAAGCTCCTACTATCTGGTCAACCGGTTTTCCGGCTTTGAAGAATATCATAGTTGGTATCGCTGAGATTCCGTATCTTGACGCTATTGCTGGATTCTCATCCGTGTTAAGCTTTCCGAATACGACCTTTCCCGCATACTCCTTTGCAAGCTCCTCAATCACGGGGGCAATCATCCTGCATGGCATACACCACTCAGCCCAGAAATCCACCACCACATTTTCATTATTTCTAAGTGTTTCGTCAAAGTTTGCTGAATTGAGCTTTATTGGAGAGTCAATGACCTTAGCAGACTTCTCACCACTCATCTTTGCCATAAGTTCCTTCATCTTCTTCTGTCTAATCTTCTCTATATCATCCATATCCAAACTCAGGTGGAGATAAATTTAGCATTTACGATGTTTTGAACTTTAAACTCAAATCGATCCAAAAACCGCTGCTCTGATAGCATCCAAAATGTGGATGCCGTTAGCCTCCAAGATCATATTCAGCACGGCTCCTATTACTGCCCCCACAATAAGAGAAGAAAGCACTCTCACCTTGATTATGAGGATCAGAGCGGCTACAAAGAGGATAAGCGTTGAAGCAACACCAAGCTGCGAGAGTTGAGTCTGTGCATCACTCACAACATCACTCATAAGGCTGAGAAGGGTTGCAATGCCACTCAGACCAAACATCAGCCCGACTAAAAGCCCGATAAGTGTTACTGTAGTCTCCCCTCCCATACTCCATGTTCTTTTTCAGAATTTAATAATTTTTTCCCTTAACCTTCTTCGCAAGACTTGACTCTTTATCTGCTGAACAACACTATCTATCTCCCCTCTTAAGTCAATATTCTCCTTCTTTGATATTTCAATAAGAGCTAATGCTCTGTAGTAAGGTTCTGGAATCATCCTTGCTGTGCTTAAGTTCTCAGGGTAGGTTTTTCTTAGGGCAATTCTTTTCATACTGGCTGAGAGTATTCGCAAATCTCTTATTTTGAGGGCTAGATTCATGTCGCCCGTTTTCTCAAGCAAAATTGAATAAGCAACATCTCTTTTGTATTTACTTTTGATCTTTGAAGGCACATCTGACAACTCTGAAACATCTTCCGAGTGTTCAACAATCCTCAGAAAGTCATCATCGTTTTCCGCTATAGCCAGAGCATCATCCAGAAACTTTCTATCTTTGGAAAAGTTGTAGAGGCATATCAACCCAAAAATCTTCGCATCCCTGTCCTCCAAACTTTCAACTACCTTAGCTGCAACATTTAGGTCTTTCTCGGCTACTGCTATAACCTTTTCTGCCAGCTCAGAATCCCTCATCTTTCTCGATATGTCCACATAGTGACTCAGCACAACTATTATTATCCTTTTTGATGAGTTCTGATATGAAGGTTCTGATGCTGGTTGAGAACGACTTCGAGGACTTGGAACTGTTTTATCCATTTTACAGGTTGAAAGAGGAGGGATGGGAGGTTAAAGTTGCCTCCTCTTCCACTGAAACCAAGTCAGGAAAGAGAGGCTACACCATGACCCCAGATATGACATACGAAGACGTAAGAGTAGAAGATTTTTCTGCCCTTGTTATTCCGGGCGGGAAATCACCTGAGAGAGTCAGGATTAACAGCAAGGCTGTTGAAGTTGTTAGAGGGTTTATAAAGGCTGAAAAGCCGATTGCTGCAATCTGCCATGGTCCCCAGCTACTGATATCCGCTGGAGCTGTTAAGGGTAGAAAGATGAGTTCTTGGATTGGGATAAGGGACGATCTGATAGCTGCAGGGGCAGAGTATGTTGATGCTGAAGTAGTAGTTGACGGCAATTTCATAACCTCCAGAATGCCAGATGATTTGCCAGCTTTCTGCAGAGAACTCATCAAAATGCTGAAGCGATACTGATATAAACACAAATGCGCCACTAAATCCAAGGGCCCGTGGCTCAGCATGGATAGAGCGACGGCCTTCTAAGCCGTAGATCGCGGGTTCAAATCCCGCCGGGTCCGTTTACCACACCCCAGAAGAGCAGATCAGCCGTTAAATTTTTTATTCCTTGAAAGGGACATTAGACATTCCCCAGTGTACAAACTAAAGTTTTGGACTTCCTGTAGAAGTTGAATTGTTGAAGTCCTGCGAGAAGATGTTGCGGTTGGTAGGGATTCATGCCAGTGAAATGAATGAAAGATCTGGTAGCTACATGTCAACTAAAGGAATTCTATTCGTACAATCTTATTCAGACAGGTCATATCAAAATTTTCGAAAAAATTATTAATGACTTGATATTTTATTAAATATGAGTTCTGTGGTAACGTATGAGAAGGTAGGGGATGTCGGTAAAATTCTAATCAATCGACCACATGTCAAAAACGCATTAAGTTCAGAAGTCCTGAAGAAGTTGGCTGAAGCCTTCGAACAAAGCAGAGAAAACGGCGATATTTGTGTAATATTTTCCTCAGTTGGCAGAGACTTCAGCGTAGGACTTGATCTCAAGGAGATTTACTCTCTAATGAAAGACTCCAAAAATTCTGACATCTTAGACTTTCTAAGGAGTTTCCAAGATTCGCCCGGTCCACTTTTTGTTTTAATTTAGAATAAGCGAGCTGTTAGAAATCTACATTAAAGATGTGACTTACGGTTTGTTGTTGAGATAAAAGATATTAAGATACAGTAATTTGTTAGGCCAGTCCAATCAAATAATTCTGAAAAAGAACTCATAGTCATTTACCTTTACCTTCAAGTTAGCACCTCTGCTCGCAGCGTAAACTTCCCACGGGTTTTCACCACAGCAGTAAACAGCAGGAGCTCTATATCCAGTTTTTAAATCGCACATTGAGAGAAGGATGTATTCCCCTCTTTTTGAGGCAATATTTTTAGCGTATTTTTCAGCCTCCTCAAGGCTGACATCCTTTTCAAGATTTATTTTTACCTCTTCCATATCAGCTTTTGCCTTATGAAATACTAAAACCTTCCCGTTACTTCTACAGGACCTGTCCACTTAACACAAACACCACCTCAATCGGTTGTAGTACAGCATAAACAGCTTGCAGAAAAGATTCCAGTTTCTAACAGGATTAAAGCAACTAATTGAGCAAAAGAATATCTTTATTCTCTGTTTCAGCGAGCTAAACACTGATTCAACCAAACTTCGCTCACCGAAAGGTCTGATGCTCGTATTCAAGATTTAAGCTTTTCAGAGCATCAATCAGCCAGGGAGCCTTATCAACAACGAATCTCGGCTTGTTCTCGCAGCACTCAAGCACTTCCTTAATAAATGACTTGGTAGTCAAATAGTTCCTGGTTGTATAGACCCTCATCAGGATGAGCTCGTTTCTCTCCACATCTATCGCTGCATAGATGTAGTAACGTTTCTTGTTGGCTTTAACCACAGTCTCGTCTATCGCTACAAGATTTCTTACTTTTTTCTCAGTAATCGGTAATTTCTCTTCAAACTTCTTTACCCAGTTCCAGACAGAGGTTTTCGAAACAGGATGTATCTCTGATAGAATTTTTGCAGTTCTTCTCACTGATGATGTCTGGATGTATGTTGCTATACTAAGAACTTTAATTTCGAAAGGTACTTTGTTCCTTTCGAATACTTTAGGCTCCTTAACAATTTCCTTTACTGATTGCATAATTTGGTGTTATGTTTCAGATTTATAGGTTTTGGTAATGTGGACATGCCCACTTCTACAAATCAAAAACATGAATTGATGATTATTGCACTCTCCGGACATGCCTCAACGCAAGCACAGCACTCAATACAGCCATCACTTCTTTCGGAAACAGCATAGGAGTCCAGTATCTCAAAAACTGCGAACGGGCATACGTCCACACACACTTTCCACATCCATTACAGGTTTCAAGGACAACTACAGCGACCATATTTGGATTTTTTTGATGTTGTTTATTAGCACTTCTATTTACGTAATTCAGAAAGTCTAAAATTAGAGGACACCGCAAAACAAATTATGCTCGTATCCGAAATGCACGGTGATGTTGAGGCTGTAAAAGTTGGAGCTGAGGTTCAGGGTAGGGTTCTGCACTGGGTTTACCTTTACTATTACAAGAATCTGCTTTTCGATGCTGGATGCCCGAATACTGCTCATGAGGTTTTTGAGCACTTCAGGGGGAAGAGAATTAGAGCGGTTCTGATAACCCATTACCACGAAGACCATATCGGAGCCGTAAATCTCTTCAAGCAAGTAACAAAGGTGTTTGTCCCGCCTAAATCTCTTGAAATCCTCAGAAACCCTCCTGACATTCCAGAATACAGAAAGATTGGATGGGGACAGCCAGAGAGCGTTGTTGACGTGGAAGTGGCTAGGGAGAGAATGGTTTTTGATGATGTGGAGGTTAAGATGATTGAAACCCCCGGCCACAGCTTTGATCTCGTCAGTTATCTTGTTGATGACAAGCTCTTCTGTGGTGATTTAATCATAAACACCGCTCAGATGGTGTGTATGAGGGAAGAGGAGCTGTTGAATACCATAGAATCCATAGGGAGGGTTCTCAAATACGAGTTCAGCCACGCCTACACTGGAGTTGGAGATGCATCAAGGGAGGAAGTTGTGGAATATCTGAATTACCTGAAGGATTTGAAGGCTAAAGCTGAGGAACTATACGCAGCGGGAAAGAGTATTGAAGAGATAGTCAATGCAGTTTTCCCGAATCCTTCCCAAAAAGCCATACTGATGGAATTCGTCAGTGAGAAGGAGTGGGCGAGAGAGAATATGATCAAATCTCTCCTCGGTTTGCCGAGAGAGTGATGCAAAATTTTTATATTTTGTAAACCAGTAAAAGCGTGGAATATCTCATCTTTGGTGATAGAGAACTCGAAGATATTTGTCAGAGATAAAAGAGGCTAAACCAGCCTTTAAAAGGTACATGTATGTCGAAATCCTCGCACAATTCGAGGGAGGGGTTGTGGGTAAGTATGGCAACATCGTCTTTCTATTTACCAACCGTAAACCCCCAATTACGAAAGAACCCTTGGAAAGGGTTGTGGTGGAAATAACAGAAGATGATGGCAGCTACAAACCATTCAGATTTGGAAAATACAGATATGACGGAAAACTTTTGATAGATGCCGATTTCAGAGAAGACCTATTCCACGATTATCTTCCTGCTCTCCTGTCAGAGATCGTAAAGGCCGAAACTCTGATAAAGGATTGCAGTATGAGGGCAAGCCATCTTGCAGACAGAGAGACGAAAATTGTGCATGAAGTGACAAAGTTGTCGGAGGAGGCAAAAACACTGAGTCCTGAGAGGCTCGAAGAGCTATCATTTGAGGTGTCAGGCATGCGAGCGGAATTCTTTTCGAGCTACATGCATTTCAAGGATATTGTGGAGGATGTATTCTCTGCGATATCCAGAGCGGAGATTATTTCAAATTTTCTCGGAGGGATGCTGGAAGAGAAGATTCGTGAGATGAAACCAGAGCTGGAAAGGATGAAATACTACGAGTCTACCTTCGAACAAACCTTAGCGGGGATTAGAGATGCTCTTGACGTTGTTCACCTCCGCCTCGAAATGCTTAGGGGAAAGGAGAACCTTGAGCTTCAGAAGAGAACATCCGCCCTGCAAGCTGCGGCAGCAATCATTGAGTTCGTTGCAGTGTATTACTACACACTGAAAATATGGGAGACCTTCCTTCCAGTGAAGGAGATGCCCGCAACCATTTCCTTCTCACTGCTCTTTGCCTTCACAACAGTTGTCGTTATTCTGACCGAAGCTATAGGTGAATACATAAAGGAAAGGAAAGTTACGGTAAAGTTAGCGCTGCTATCTGCTCTGCTTCTGGTGATCTTCGTTTTAATGGTTTATTTCCCTATTCTCTTCTCAAAAGCCTGATAGCCTTAAGCCTGTCGTTAAGCAACCTAATGTGCTCATTTTCCTGAGCTATTCTTCTATCGCCTCCCTTTCAAGTTCAACTGCCCTTTCCAGAATTTCCTCAGGAGTCATAGAGTCAGTGTGTGTGATAAAAGATAAAGATAACCCCGAGCAAGTTTCGAAAAATATATATTAATAATTGAAGTAAATTTCTCCGATGAACGGCGAAAAAATGGTTGAGTTCGTCACCCGAGTCTGTAAAGAGTGTGGACCGAGGCTTGCAGGGAGTGAAGGAGAGAAGAAGGCGGGTGAAATTCTGTATAAAGAGATTTCAGATTTCTGCGATGAAGTTGATAAAGAATACTTCAGATCGAGGCCGGGTGGTTTTCTCGACTACATATGGTTTACAGCCGGGCTTTACATTGGGGGTGTGGTGGTTAGTCTCCTTGGCTACCCGCTAATTGCCGCCTTTCTGATGCTTATCGCCTTTTTGATTTTCCTTTTCCAGCAGTGTCTGCACTACGAGATAATAGACTTCATCTTTCCCGAAGTTGAAGAATTCCACATTGTTGGAAAGATTAAGCCGAGAGGGGAAGCTAAAAAACTCGTTATCATCTCTGCCCATTACGACTCAGCCTATGAGTTTCCACTGCTCGGCAGATTGAAGAAGAAGTCAGTTTACATTATTTTTCCAGCAATCATTATCACACTTTTGACAATGTTTCTGTCCATCGTTGAGGGTATTGCCAATATCCCGCTTGTGAGTCTTGTCCAGATACCACTAATGCTGATAGGCAGCCTGCTTCTGCTCTTCATAGCCTTCAACCTCAGGTCAAACGTTGGAGTGCTCGGTGCAAACGATGACCTTGCTGGAGTTGCAGCAGTCATGGAAGCGGGGAGGTATATCAGTCAGAACAGACCAGAAAATACAGAGGTTTGGGTTATTGCCTTTGCTGGGGAAGAGCACATGAGAGGCTCGAAGAGATTTGTTCAAAAGCACTATGATGAACTGAAGAGAAGAGGGGCAATCATGTTCAATCTTGAATGCCCTTCGGCCGATTACTTCCTGATAGGGACTGAGGAGAAAATGTTTTTCGCCAAGCATTCCCCAATTGCTGTGGAGTATGCAAAAAAGGCTGCAGAAGACATTGACTTTGAGGTGAGAGTTGGAGCCTTGCCTTTTGCTGGAAGTGATGCTGCAAATTTCTCGAGAAAGGGGCTGCATGCGGTTTGCGTTTTTGGTTTTTCCGCAAAAGAGCACGCTCCTTACTACTGGCACACAATAGATGACATTCCCGAGAACCTTAAACCTGAACCGATTGCCAAAGCTGCTGAACTTACAAAAAATTTTGTTTACGTCGTTGATTCATCCTGAAACTATTTTTTGATTTTTTAACTTCAGAAACTTTCTCAGGGATTTCTTGGGATTGGTTCTATGATGAAGTTTGATGCACCCTTGATTACTTATTTCACCTTATATTGCCCCACCGTCCCCTCTCAACAACCCAATCAGCAAAGTTATGAAGCCGATTGTTCCAGCAATCGAAATCAAAACAATAGAGTTATAGTACGTCACTATAATTTGAGAATGGAATGGTTCTGGCGCAGGCACCGCTACGAGAAGGTATAGGCCAACCATCACAATCAGCGCAAAGGCGATAGAACCTACAATCATCTCAACCACAATATTGCTCATCGGCAATTTTAGTCCTTTAAAACATTTAATTTTTACGAACCTGAAACCGAACAAACATCTCCTCACTTTTTCAAACTTTAAGTACTTTCCAGCGCAGTTTTCCAAAAAGGGGTAATTCTAGAAAGCCCGTATCAGGCTGGATTACAGCACTGGATTTAGAACTAATAAGGTGGTGTGCGGATGCCAAAGGGAAACATGACGAAGGTCGTGAAATCAGGAGAGCAGTACAGGGTGACTATTTCGAAAGGAATTGCTAAAGGATGGGTCTCGTTAACTCTCCACCTATGCAAAAATAAAATGACACGCTAATCCGATTGTAGAAAAAGATCAAGAAATAAAAAGAACAAAGACATCCCGCCTCCCGGATTTGAACCGGGGACCATGGGATCTCCGCCTGCCAGCGGAGTGGCTGACTACAGTCCCACGCTCTACCTCTGAGCTAAGGCGGGTCGTTAGGCTATAGCCCTAATCTGCTTAAAAACCTTGTGCTGCAAACATTTTTAAAACTCCCTCCCTCCTTTGAACCATGCCCCAGACTCTGGTAGAAAAGATATTCTCACGAGCAAGCGGAAGAGATGTGAAATCGGGGGAGTTCGTATTTGCAGACATAGACCTTGCCATGATCCACGATATTACAGCACCTCTTGCAATCAAGGCTTTCAGAGAAATTGCCGGAAAAGATGCGAAGGTTTGGAATTCTGACAAAGTCATCATGGCCTTTGACCATCAGGTTCCGGCTGATAGCGTTCAAGCTGCTGAGAACCACAAAACGCTGAGAGAGTTTGCCAGAGAACAGGGAATCTTGAACTACGACGTTAAGGGTGGTATAGCCCACCAGTTGATGGTAGAGAATCACGTGGAACCTGGAATGCTCATAGTTGGTGCAGACAGTCACACCTGCATGTACGGTGCTCTCGGAGCTTTTGCTACAGGTATAGGTTCAACAGACATGGGTTGTGTCCTTGCTCTGGGAAAGCTCTGGTTTAAAGTTCCTGAGTCAATAAGATTCAACGTTAATGGCAGGCTCGAGAAACACGTTTACGGAAAGGACATAGTTTTGAGGCTAATAGGAATGGTCGGAGCAGATGGAGCAAACTACAAAGCATGCATATATGCCAGAGAGGTTGTTGAAAGACTGGGAATGGCGGACAGGATGACGATGTGCAACATGGCGATTGAGATGGGCGGAAAAGCCGGAATAGTAGAGCCTGACAATACAACTCTGAGCTACCTGAAGTCCATGGGCAGGGAGTTTAAAGGTGACGTAGAGGAACTGAGGAGTGATGAGGATGCGGAGTTTCAGGAAGTTGAGCTTGACGTTACCGGAATGGAACCACAGGTCGCTGTGCCACATAGGGTTGACAACGTCGTGGGTGTATCGGAAGTTGAAGGTACAAAAGTGGATCAGGTATTCATTGGCTCATGCACCAATGGGAGGTATGAAGACTTAAAAATAGCTGCCGAAATTCTGGATGGAGAAACGGTAGCTTCTAACGTTAGGCTCATCGTTATACCGGCAAGCAGAAGGGAGTATCAGAGGGCACTGAAGGACGGGTTGATTGATATTTTCGTCGAGGCGGGAGGACTGGTGGAGGCACCATGCTGCGGTCCATGCATGGGCGGTAGCTTTGGTCTGATTGCGGGTGGTGAAGTGAGCGTTTCAACGTCAAACAGGAACTTCGTAGGCAGACAGGGGAGCCCTGAGGGCAAAATATATCTTGTAAATCCAGCAGTTGCTGCTGCTACGGCGATTTATGGAGAAATTACCGACCCAAGAAAAATAAAATAATCAGAAAACCATTGGGGTGTATCCTTCATCAATAAATTTATTCACAAGCTCACCAATATACTCCAGTCTTGTGAAGTCCAGTTTGTCCGAGTAACCCTTCATGTCAGCAATGAACTTGCACGCAAGGGGTTTGTATTCACCGAGCTGGCTAACAACCATGTCTCTAAAGCTTTCATCCTCTGCCAGTAGGTCTTGAGAGGGGCCGAAGAAGACAATCTCGACACTTTCAGCCCACCCGAACTTGATAGAATTCGCCGCAAAAAGAAGTCCGGCAGTTGCTTTTTCCTTTGCCTCTTTCCCGCTCACTATTAGGACGAGTAACTTCGCCATACGTAAAGTTAATAAATTATTAAAAAATTTTTCTGGTAGGCATGAAAAACAAAGGCACGAGATTTGAGAGAGATTTGATAACTGAGCTTTGGAAAGAGGGTTTTGCAGCAATAAGAGTTGCTGGAAGTGGAGTTTCATCCTTTCCCTGTCCAGACATAGTTGCTGGAAATGGAAGTATTTATCTGGCTATTGAAGTAAAGATGAGGAAAAAACTACCGCTGTATCTGTCACCTGATGAGGTTGCACAGCTCGAGAAGTTTTCGGAGAGTTTTGGTGCCAAATCCTACGTGGCTCTGAAGCTTCCACGAAAAAAGTGGAAATTCTTCACAATCCAGATGCTAGAGAGAACTGAAAAGAACTTCAAGATTGACGACGAGATTTATCCTCTTGGTCTTGATCTTGAGGAGGTTGTTGGAAAGATCATCCAGAATAGGTTTGGGTGAGAAAATTTAACTGTCCAGAAGCACAACTTTTCATCTGCATGAAAAGGTGAGATGATGAAAGAATTCATTTACTGCGATATATGCAAGGAGGAAACACTGCATGAGGTTGTAAGGGCTGAAAAGAACCTTTACCGCTGTACACAGTGTGGAGGATACACAACCCACACTCCAAGAAGGGAGATGAAGATAAGAGCAATTATCAGCTCTGGAGCTGAATCGGTAAAGGGAAGCATAAAAGCCTATGAAGGGGAGAAGATTGAGAAGGGGGACGAGTACATAGTTGATACTGAAGAGGGGCACAAGATTGGTGAAGTGACCTCCATAGAGATGAAAAATGGTCAGAGGGTTGAGAGTGCGGAATCAGAAGACATTGAGACCATATGGCTCAGAGATGTAGGAGAAGTGGAGTTAAGGATGAGTTTACACAAGAAGAGCGTTACATCACCATACAAGATGCTCGTTGATGGTGAGACGGAGTTCGAGGTTGGAGAGAACATCTACGTTGACGGAAAGAAATTCAGGATTCACAGAATCAAGCTCATATCTGGTGGAGTTTTAAGGAGAGAAGGCAGTAGAGCGAGAGCAAGAGATATAAGAAGGCTCTACGCCAAGTATGAGGGGAGATGACTTGAGGTCAAAACCTCTTAGACTGAGAGATTTTGTGAGAGTTGATAACTGCTTTTTTTCGGTTGTAGGGTATAGAAATTCAGCGAGTGTGAAGTGCTTTCTGAGATACATTCCAGATGCAAAGGGAGATCGAGTTCTCGGTGAGACTGGAAAGAGATACAGGAAAATATCTCACGAAGAAGCTGTTGAGACAGATTTAGCGAGAAAATACATAAAAAATGGGCTTTTCCTAATACCCCATGAGGATATTGATGAAGTCTACAAGCCAGAAGAGAGACTTGAATTTGCTTCACGATACGATGAGGTCAAGAAGATCGTCAAATTCTTTTCTGCAATTCCAAAAACTGAAATGGGGGTTACAGGGTCAAGACTTCTATCTCTGGAGGGTGATGAATCTGATGTGGACTTTATAGTCTACGGAAAATGGTGGTTTGAGGCGAGAGAGAAGTTGAAGAAGGGTATAGAGTCAGGAGCGCTTTCAGAGCCAGACGAAGCTACTTGGGACTTCATATACAAGAAAAGGAAAGTAACCCTGCCTTATGACGTTTTTCTCGCGCATGAGCGTAGAAAATATCACAGAGCCTTTCTTGGAAGCACATACTTCGATTTACTCTATGTGAGAGGATACGATGAGCTTGACAGGGACGTTCCGGAAGAAATTGGCAGTAAGAGGGGAAAATACGTTGTCAGGGCAAAGGTTCTGGAGGACTCTCTGATCTTCGACTACCCGGCTTACTATTCAATCACCCACCCACATATCAAAGCTGTTTTGAGCTTCACACACACCTACGTCGGTCAGGCATTCATGGGGGAGAGGATTATTGCAAGGGGCGAGCTTGAGGAGATTAACGGAGAGCTTTACCTCGTTGTGGGGACGAAGAGAGAGGTTCAGGATGAATTTATAGTCTCCCTTGATCTGCTTGAGAGAAGAGGGCTTAAGACTGACTTCGAAGAATGGTATCGCGGGCAAGCATAGCAGCCCCCTTTGCGACTGCGTAGTCATCCCTTAACGTGTGAATTTCAACATCAATCGCTGAATGTACCCACTTCCCAACGTTTTCCCAGATTAAAGAGGAATCGAGCCTTCCACCTATTCTCCCACCTATGACAACCGCTTCAGGATTGAGGAGCATCACAGCATTCGCTAAGGAGACGCAGAAAAGCTTAAACCCCTCACACTCGTAAATTTCCCCGCTTTTGATCTTTTTTTCAACATTCTCTATTGCCCACCCACCGAAATATGCCTCAAGATGCCCTTTCCCGCCACAAACACACACCTTTTCTCCGCCAACATATGTATGCCCTATTTCTCCCGCAGCCCCACATCCTCTGTACACTTTACCTTCTGCAACCACGCCACCCCCAATTCCCGTTCCGACTGTAACTCCGAGCAGATCGCTGTAGCCAAGAGTTTTTGAAGCGAAATAGGCAAAGCAATTCGCATCGTTATCCACTACGAAAGGTTTTGAGAGGGTAAGACCAGGAATTTCAGGAAGATTGGGTGCATTTATAAGCTGAAAGCCGTCTGGAGTTAGCTTAATCCAGGCAGCAATTCCTATACCCACAACACTAACATCTGGCCAGTATTTTTCAATGAATCCAGAAAAATCTGCCAAAATTTCCGAGGTTCTGAATGTTCCAACCTCAAAATCTCCATCCGCCATCAAGACAACATCTGTGTTCGTCCCACCAACATCAATTCCAAGTATCATAAACCAGCAACAACGTTATTAATTTTAAAATTCACTTTCTGACATGGTTAAACTGCTTACTCAGGAAGAGGGAGAGAAGGCTGTAAGACTCGCGAGAGAGGCAATTGAAACATATCTTGACGAGAGGAAGATTTTGCAGAAAAGACTTAATGGTGTTTTTGCTGAAAAAAGAGGTGTTTTTACGACACTCACCAAAAAGGGCAATCTCAGGGGATGTATAGGGTTTCCGTATCCCATAAAGAGGCTGGATGAGGCAATCATAGAATCCGCCATTTCTGCTGCCGTTGATGATCCGCGTTTTGATCCGGTAAGACTTAGCGAGATGGATGAAATCACCGTTGAAGTTACGGTGCTGACGCCACCTGAAAAAATAGAGGCAAAGCCGAAAGACCTTCCAAAGCATGTTGAAATAGGCAGACACGGTTTGATCGTGAAAATGGGTCCTTTTTCGGGGTTGCTTTTACCTCAAGTGGCTGTTGAATATAAAATGGATTCCGAGGAATTTCTAAGCGAGACTTGCATGAAAGCCGGCTTACCCCCAGACTGCTGGTTAACCGGGGCGGAAGTTTACAGATTTGAGGGGCAGATTTTCAAGGAAGTGGAGCCGAGAGGGAAAATTGTGGAGGTAGATATAAAAAGCTGCAGCCTTTAGCTTGCGATACTTTCCCATCTCTTCTGGATATCTCTGAACTTCTCCCTTGACAGCTTGTAGTATTCCTCAGCCTTCACGTACTCCTTCATCTCTCTATATAGATCGCCAAGGTGCTTGTAGGCTGATGCAACGAACTGGGAGAAATCTGGATCAATCTTCTCGAGCTCTTTAAATATTTCAAGAGCCTCTTGGAACATCTTCTCAGCTTCGCTATACCTTCCAAGCTTTTTCCTGAACATTGCAAAGTTGCTGAGGAGTATGGCGAGATTCAGTTTGAATGATTCTCTCTCACCAGAAAGATTCCTGTAAAGCTTCTCCGCTTCAACGTAGCACTCCTCAGCGCTGTCAAACTCCCCCAGTTTGACATAGATTTCAGATACTGTAGAGAGACTTTCTGCAATATCCTCTTCATTTCTCAGCTTCCTTCTTATCTCAAGAGCTTCTTCAGCCTTCACCTTTGCCTCGTTGTACTTCCCCAACTCGTAGTATAGTGTGGCAAGATCATTGTCTATCGCTGCAAGCATCTCTTCATCTCCCTCCTCTTCACATATCTTCTCAGCTTCAAGATACATTCTCTCCGCATTCTCTTTCATATCCATCATGACCAGAGATCTTGCAGCATTTCTCATCAAAATTGGTGTTATCCTCTTCATACCCAGTTCAAGGCTGAGTTTTATTGCATTCACAGATGAAACAACACATGAGACGAGAGATTGCCTATCATTCTTCTCCACAGCCTCCTGAGAGGCGTAAGCAAAGTGGAGAATGAGCATAATCTTTTTCCAAAACCCCTCAAGATTCTTTATCTCCTCTGCATTTCTAAAAGACCTTTCAATCGCTTCTCTGAGTTCGTCAGGAGCGTTCTCTTTCACATATTCAAAAGCGTCAAAAATTCTGCCATCCCGCAGCAATTCTTCAACCTTTTTTGCAATTTCCATAGAAACACTGATTTTCACCATTTAAGAGCTTTTTTGCTAAGAATTAATTTGGTATTTTTTCACTCATCAATAACCTTACCAAAGATCTTGGCAAAGTTCAAGAGGAATCCAAGTGATTTTCTCACGTCCTTGTCCTGCAAGGTTCTGATAATTCCAAAGAACTTCACTTCTTCTGTTTTCGCTTGTCTGAGCGCATCAACAACATTTTCGAGAAGGTAACGTGTCCTGTCATCAACCTTCGTTGCAACCCTCACAACTACCTCAAAATTCCTGATTAGCTTCTCCATCTCTTCTTCAGACAGATTGGACAGAGCGTCTAAGAAAGTCAGTAATCTGGGCATAACCTTAATAGTTCCTCAAGCTTCTTTGACAGTTCTGATAAGCTCGAGAGCAACTTTGTCAGTTCTGCAATTTCACTCTCTTCCATAATAGAGACGACAATTCTCAAGATAAATATTTAATGATTTCAGCCAATACACCAACATCCGCATCGGTTTTAATACAGAAACCGCAGTAGTGTGTTTTTGAGGCCTTATAACCAATTTCTTGAAGCTTTTTCACAACCTCCATTGTTGGGGGCGCTCTTTCAGAAACTCTGCTCGCTAATTGCTGCAAATTATAGGCTGTTGCCACCTCAACTTCTCCCTTCAACTTCTCCAAAAAATACCTCAGCTTCCCCTCTGATTTGTCGTAGATTCTGGTGACGAACTCTGACTGCTTCAGCTCACCAAGCCACAGGGGTCCGAGCATGACGAACTTCGACCCACAACTACATTTCTCTCTATACTCTCCCATTGCTGTAACTTCCTTTCTCAGGCATCTGGGACAGAAGTTGATGTAACCTACTTTCTCGTAAATCTCTCCAGCCTTTGATGTTGACTTGTGAGTGCGGAAATGTACACGGTAGTAGTGTTCCTTTGCCCAAGATATTAACGGAACCAAAGCCTTCTCGTATTTCGTCGCTTCTCTAACAACAAATCCAATCAGCATCCTCAGACCTGTTTCGTGGTATGTGTCTGTCTTTACAGCATACGCCCCGTATTTTTTCAAACCTGAGTTTGTGGCACTTCCGCAAAGGGCAGCAGTGTCCGTTGCAGTAACACTGATGTATTTTCTCGCTGAAAAGCATGCTGAGTCAATGAAAGTGGCAGGAGAGCCAAATGGATCAATATCCACGTGTTCAAAGCTTCTACTCCTCATCAAAATCGAAGCGTCCGTGCAGTGAACCTCCGCTTCCATACCATTGAGTTTCAGATTACGCTTTATGATCTCAACAGCCTTTGGATTCAGATCATTAAAAATGGGTCGTTTTGAAGCTTCCAAAGCTGCTCTGATTCCCCTTACACCGCTTGCTGCAAGAGCGTCGAGATACTCTACCGAGTCAATCTCGGAAAATACAAGCATGTCGAGATCTCTGCAAAACTTCATTCGGGAATTGTAAAAAACGCCTTCCGTGATTATCCTCGCTCTTCCCTCTTCAATCATCCAAGTTCCTCCACGATTTCTTCGGCGACTTTATCCCTGTTCGTCTCATCAAGGACATACAATCTGAAATCTCTTTTTATCTCTTCAACAAGCCAGTGTTTAGATTTATAGTGTACTGTAACGAGAATTCGGTCCATTTCCTTTGCATCTTTCATGAAATTAACAAATTTACGACTCTTAAGCTCCATTGGGCCCACCTCGTCCACTATCAGAAGGTCGCATTCCAAATCAATATTCTCCAAAAAACTTTCGAGTGATTCGACGAAAACCGCATACTTCCCGACCCTAACTTTACCTTCTCCAACCTTCGCCAGCCACTCTTCATTGCCATCGGAGAGGTTTACAAGCTTGAATCCAATCCTTCTACCCCCACTCCTTACCTCTCTCGTTATAAAACCTGAAATCTTAATACTATCCTTGAGAGCATTGTAAACCTTCATACAAACGGTGGTCTTACCAATTCCCGGTCTGCCAGTTACCGCAATCCTCACATTAACGTTTGAAATGGCAGTGGTAAAAAGAATTATCGTAAAGGTTTTTAGTCCTCCAATTAACGGAGCGGGGTATGAAGGTCTTGGTTGCAGAGCCGATCAGTGATGAAGCGATAGAGTACATGAGGAGGAACGGGCTTGAAGTTGATGTAAAGGTGGGCATGAGCAGAGAGGAGTTAATGCAAACGATCCCGGAATACGACGCAATCATTGTGAGGAGCCAAACGAGAGTTGACTCAGAGATTATTAATGCAGCAAAAAACCTGAAAATCATAGGAAGAGCAGGGGTTGGAGTAGACAACATTGACATCGCAACGGCAACACATCACGGAATCGTTGTCGTCAATGCTCCGGGTGGGAATACAATCTCTACTGCTGAACATGCAATAGCCCTCATGCTTGCCGCAGCAAGAAAAATTCCACAGGCTGACAGGAGTGTTAAAGAGGGGAAATGGGAGAGAAAGAAGTTCATGGGTATAGAGCTTAGAGGAAAGACTGCCGGAGTTATTGGGCTCGGTAGAGTTGGGTTCGAAGTTGCAAAGCGTTGCAAGGCTCTTGAAATGAATGTTGTTGCCTTCGACCCCTACGTGCCAAAGGAAAGGGCAGAGCAAATTGGTGTTAAACTGACTGATCTTGACACACTACTCTCGATCTCCGATGTCGTTACCATCCACGTTCCCCGGACGAAGGAGACAATTGGTTTGATTGGAACGGAGCAGCTCAAGAAAATGAAGGATGGTGTTATTGTTATAAATGCCGCGAGAGGAGGAATTGTTGACGAGAATGCTCTATATGAAGCAATAACCAGTGGTAAGGTTTTTGCTGCCGGTATTGATGTTTATGAGAAGGAACCGCCAGATCCCAACAACCCTCTTTTGAAACTTGAAAACATTGTTACAACTCCCCACATAGCCGCATCAACAAGAGAAGCCCAGCTCAATGTCGGAATGATTATCGCAGAGGATATCGTAAACGTCTCAAAAGGTTTACCGGTGAGAAATGCAGTTAATCTGCCATCAATAGAGCCGGCTGAGTTCGAGTACATGATGCCTTTCCTGACTCTAGCTGAGAAAATGGGCAAGATAGCAAGCACACGCCTTGGTGGCGCAATAAAGAAGGTGAAGGTGACGTGTAGTGGAAAGCTCGCCAATAAGAATACCGAATTCGTAACAAGAGCGCTGCTTAAAGGCCTCTTTGAGCCAATACTCGGTAGTGAGATTAATCTTGTCTCCGCAAAGCCGGTTGCGGTTGAGAGAGGTATAACGGTTGAGGAGAGCAAAGTTGAGAGTGTGGAGCATTATGAGAGTTTGCTTGAGGTAGTCGTTGAGAGCAATGGTAAGGAGATGTATCTCGCTGGGACATGCTTCGGTAGTGAGTTCAGAATCCTGAAAATTGATGTTTACAATGTCAACTTCGTACCTAAAGGACATTATGTGATATCGCTACACGAGGATAAACCGGGAGTTATTGGAAAAGTTGGAACACTCTTTGGCAAGAACAACATCAACATCGCAGGAATGATAGTTGGCAGAAGTGGAGACAAACCTGGAGGTATACAGTTGATGCTTCTCCTCGTTGATGACCCACCGACTGAAGAAGTTCTCAGTGAAATGGTCAAACTCGACGGAATACTTGACGCCACCTATGTTGAACTTTGAATTTTAATTTATCCCAAAGTTTTATATATTCCTCTACCAACTGAATACATGGAACTTCCAAGTTTTATCTTTCAGGCTCAGGAAAATTTGGTTGAAAGGCCATGGGGGGGCGAGTGGATTGCAATGCTCAAGGGGTTCAGGCAAGCAGGTATCGGTGAGTCATGGGAGTTCTCAGCCCATCCCTCAAACCCCTCCTTTGTTCTGGTTAACGGTCAGCAGATGAGTATGCCTGAATTTTTTGCGAAATACAAAGATGAATTGCTTGGAAAGGCTGCCGAGAAATACAGTAGATTTCCGTTGCTTGTCAGGATCGCCGATGTAGCCGGTTCATCTCCCGTCCATGTTCACCCGTCCGATAAAACTTCAGAATCGCTTGGAGAGGCCGAGGGAGGTGTTGAGGCAATCTGGGTAGCGTTCAACAAGGGCAATGCTTACATCGGATTTAAAGAGGATGTAAAGCTTGAGGAACTGGAGGAGAAACTTGAAGGTGAGGAAGAATTCGATTTTAAAGAGTTGCTGAACAAGTTTGAAACCACGCCCTACGATACTTTTGTAATAACTCCCGGCATTCCCCATGCAGCCGAGAACTTGAGGCTACTTGAAGTCTCTTCCAACTCGACGCTCGCGTATTTTTTCAGGAAGGAAGATTCTGAAAAGGTTAAAAAAGCACTGAGGACAAATAAAGTGGAGGATTACGAGGTAAAAGGGCAGAAGGGAAAGGCTGAGACCGAAAACTTTGGTGTTGAGGTTATTGAAGTTACAGGAACAGCAGAGATCAGAACTGATGGGGTTATGAATATTATCTACGCTGCTGAGGGCTACTTCCTGCTGAAAGGTAAAGAGAGAGCTGATCTGCACCGCGGTTATTCTTGCTTGGTTCCAGCCTCAACAGAATCTTTCAGTGTTGAGAGCGAGAGAGGAAAAATAGTAAGGATATATCTGAAGGTTTAACGCTTCAAGGCCTCGAAACTATCGCAACAGTTGCGACCGAATAAGGCCCTCCGAGGTTGTGAGCAAAGCCTGCTTCGGCATCCTTAACCTGCAAACCCTCTGCCTTGCCAAGAACCTGCTTTGTAAGCTCTGCAACCATCCTTACACCGCTTGCACCAATCGGATGACCGAAGGACTTCAACCCGCCATCCGGGTTTATCGGGAAGTCTCCATCTATGGCAGTCACGCCGTTCCTTATTAGCTCCGCTCCTTCTCCGGGCTTGCAGAGCTGCATGTCCTGATAGTTGATCAGCTCTGTTACGGTAAAGCAGTCATGAACAATGCCAAAGTCAAGCTCCTTCCTTGGATTCTCTATTCCAGCCATCTTGTACGCCATCTTTGCCGCCTTAACCGTTGCGGGGAAGCTCAGAAAGCTCTCTGAGGGGCGATGCCACG
>JAPDIX010000043.1 GCA_029259345.1 Archaeoglobi archaeon | reverse complement strand
TCTTTATTTTTTATGAAAATCCTTGTTTTGGATCCAAAAATTGCCGGTATCTCCGGTGATATGCTACTTTCGGCCCTCCTCGATCTGACGAACTCTACTGATGCAGTTTTGGATGTAGAAGAGGCGATAAACAGGCTTGAAAACTGTCAGAAGTTTAAAGTAGAAGTGATTGAGAGAGATATGGGAATACTTGCAAAGGGACTGGAGATCGACATCAAGGAAAGAAGGCTTTCAAGTCCAGCAGATCTTAGAAAAGCTGTTAAATCGGTAGTGGAGAGCTTAGAGCTGTCTGAACGAGCATCAAAATTCGTTTATCGCGTAATTGACGACCTTGTAGGGGCAGAGGCACGACTTCACGGCGGAAAATTCCATCTACACGAAATAGCCTCGCTGGACACAATTTTTGACGTTGTTGGTACTGCGACAATACTCGACAGAGAGGGGTACTTCGATGCAGAAATCTACACAACCCCTCCCGTGCTGGGTGGAGGATACATAAAGATGGATCACGGCAAAATTGCCTCCCCTGCTCCCGCAACCCTTGAGATTCTGGCAGCACATGGTTTTAGATATTCAAACTTCGATGTCAACACGGAGTTGACAACTCCGACCGGAGCAGCGCTTTTGGTAAATCTTACTGAGAATGTGGTGGACGTTTTTCCACCTATGAAACCAAATAGGATTGGTTACGGGGCTGGTACCAAGAGGGTTGACAGAATCGTTAATGTGCTGAGAGTGGCAGAGGGAGAGGATTTCAGGGCTGTGAACGACAGAATAGTTATTCTCGAAACTAACGTTGACGATGCAAGTGGGGAGATTATAGGGCATGCTGTTAAAAAGCTGTTCGATGAGGGTGCTGTTGATGTGTATGTCACTCAGGTAATCGGCAAGAAAAACCGACCGGCAAACGTTATTTCCGTGATCAGTGACTACAAAAATTGCCACAGAATGGCTGAGGCTCTTATGAGGGAAACAGGAACGATAGGGGTAAGAATTTACGAGCTACCGAGATTGGTTGCAGAAAGAAGGAAGGAGAAGGTTGAAGTCGAGCTTTTTGGCAAGAAGTTTGAAGTAACGGTCAAAACGTCCAAGATGGGCGAAAAGGTGATAAACGTAAAACCAGAGTACGAGGATCTCAGGAAAATAGCAGAGAACCTAGATATACCCCTTCGGGAAGTTCTCAGAGAGGTTGAAAAAAATATTGGATAGTTACATTTTTCTCAGAGCGTCCTCGGCTGCAATTATCAGCGGGGGCATCGTAGGTGCTGAGGTTAAAAGTGGATGTGTACCTATCTGCAATGTGTCGATCTCCGATGCCGTCAGGTAATTTTGGATTGCCATTGCAATCATGTTGACCATCTCTCCAACTTCGGCACCTCCCGCAACCTGTCCACCAAGAATTGTTCCGCTCTCCTTTGCAAAGACCAGCTTCACTCTTGTTACTGCTCCTCCCGGGATACTTGAAGGATGTCTATTGAAGTTTTCAGCGTAGCCTGCAACGACTTCAAACCCCTCCTTTCTTGCGGCCTCTTCAGTTAGACCAGCAGCACCAAGGGCGACATCTCCAACAACTGTTGAAAAAACGCCTACAGTTCCCTTGTTCACCCTCACAACTTTAAGAGAGAATAAGTTAGCACCAACAATCCTCGCCTCAAAGGTCGCAGTTGAAGCGAGCATAATTCTGCTCGTCTCTCTTGTAAAGAAGTCCTTCTCTTCAGAGCAGTCGCCAACAGCAAAAACGTCTTTCTCGCTCGTTCTGCCGTACTCATCCGTCCATATCCTGTTTCCTATGCTTATTCTCAACCCTGCCTTTTCCGCAAGCTCTATGTTCGGTCTGTAACCTACCGATACAATGACAACATCAGCATCAATCTTCCTGCCATCCACCAGCTCAACCGCCTCAACCCTGGAATTACCGACTATCTTTTTGACGGTTGAGTTAAGGTAAAGCTCAACTCCAAGCTTCTTCATCTCCTCTTCAGCTATTCTCGCAAATTCCTTGTCGAAGGCAGCAGGAAGGAGCTGATCCATCATTTCCACTATTGCCACCTTCTTTCCCAATCTGGCTATCTGTTCTCCCACCTCAACACCTATGAAACCTCCGCCTACTATGACAACCCTCTCGGCCTTTTCAACAGCTTCATGGAGCTTTTTTAGCTCGTCAATGTTTTTGGACACCGCATGAACTCCCTCTTTCTCAACACCCTCTATTTTCGGTATTACAGATGTTGAGCCGGTGGCAAAAACAAGCTTCTCGTATGAGATGCTTTTACCACTCTGGGTTTTTACAACCTTCGCTTTGACGTCAACATCCGTAACCTCGTCGATTATGAACTCGATTCCAAGGCTCTCCGCTGGTTTTGTTGGCATTATGTTCTTCTCAATCGATCCAAGCGTGCTGAAGACGTAAGGTATTCCACATGGAACCAGATCCCTCTCCTCCTTCTTGATTACCGCAACACTCTTGTCAGGGTAAAACTTTTTTGCAGTCGTTGCTGTAACCATCCCTGCAGGCCCACCCCCAATTACCAAAACGTCATATTTCATAGTGTTCACTATACCCACCAAAATTTAATACTTTTTAATGAAAATTATAATTATAATTATAAAGACTGAATTAATCCAAAAATTATAATCAAAGAATCACCCAAGTTTGTTATTTCCCAGATTGCTTCCCAATACTTCATAATATCGGTATAGGGTGTTCCACTAACTCACTATTTAATCTCAATTCAGACAGCTCCATACTAAAAACGAACAATTGATTCGCTTTCTATTCCAACGGGACATAACCATATTACCTACAATCCAAAGTAAAACCACTATAAAACGTAAAATTGATAAATCTTGATGTTTCTAACTTTTCTTGGTGATTGGGATGAGATTACCCATTATTCTAGTGAAAGGAGACGAGAAATGGGAGCTTCTATCGAAAATCATTGATAAGCTTGAAATAAGGGGAACCAAGAAAGCTTTGGCAAGGAATAAGATTACACCAGTCAACAAAGCCATAAAAATGCTTAAAGTCATAATTCTGGCAATGTTTTTCGAACTGGAGATATCTTATGCTGTTAGCGAGGTAAACAAGCGTTTAGAGCTGAGAAAGTTCTTGAAGATAGGGGAAGAGGTTAAATTAAGATCAGTCTACAATTCAGCAAATTTGAGGCAATTTTTAAACTTTGTTTTCTCAATTCTTAACTCTAATTCAAAGAGAAGGAGAAATAAGCCATCCATTTTAATATTGGATTGGACTGATATATCACTTGATCTAAACCTTTTCAGAAAGAGGGATTTGAAGGATAAGCCGTACAAGCGGGGATATTCAACAAAAAGATTTTAGGCATGAAGATGATGATTCTGATTCAGCAAATGTCCGTGAAAGCAAGATATATCCTTTAATTTTGGAAATGCTTAAGAGGAAGAAGCTAAGGTTAGAGAAGCTTGGAGGGCTAGTAAGTTATCCTCTCTTCATCTTTAACTCCAAGAACGTTGAGAAGGAGAAGAGAAGATATAAGAAACTTGTAAAGAGGTTGTTTAAAGGATTAAAGGAGAATCCGAAAAAATTGAGGACTATAATAGAAGATGTAATCAAACTGGGGAAAGAAGCTTTCAGTATGAGGGATTTGCACTGCTATGATTACGAGCCAGTTAAAAAGAGGTGTTCTCTTTCTGTCCTGCTGACGGGGATGACGATTAAGCTCGGTTTCAGGGAAAAGAGGGTTATTCAGAAATTGTCGGAGTGGTGAATTGGGGAAGATCCTAAACTCGAAATACCGTAACTCAATCACCAAAGGTTATCACAGGGGAGGTGGCTATTCTCTTTGCCCCCATCTCCCGCATAATGGGCTTCAAGAACTTTACCTCCGAGCGATCTATGATTATGTGCACTGCAGCACCACCCTTGGCAAGTGGAGATATTGTGGGATCAAAACCTCTATCTGTGAGGTAATCAAGTATCCTCTTGAGATCATCATCATCCGGAACGTTGAAGTACAGGCTAACGAGATTTCTCGACTCTATTACTTCTCTCAAATCTGTTACGAGATTTTCCATAATTCTCCTCTTCTCTTTATCCTTTATCGAATCCCTGTTCACTATAAAGACCGAATGAACTTTTTCCATGACAGTATCAATGATCCTGCACATGTTCTCCTTTAACGTCGTCCCGAACTCTGTAACCTCTATAATGAGGTCCGCTTCTGGCATGGGTGGAAGGAGGGAGGCCTCTGTTTTCCCTATCGGGTCGAAGACTATAGCATTAATTCCGTGTTTTTCGGCATATCTCCTCGCTATTTCTGGAAATTCGGAGGCTATGAAGACTTTTCTATCTCCCACTTCTGATTTGAAGTCCTCGATCGTCTTTACATTCGGATATATTTCTTCGGAGATGGCTGCCACAAGCTTTGTCGGTCTTAGTGGTAATTCTTCAAGAACCTCGACATTCTGCAAATCGGACTTTAGCATCCAATTTTCGAGGATATCTTCTCCGGTTATTCCGCCATCACCTTTTCCCATCTCTATATAGAAGGGCATGATCTGCGGTCTAACCTGCTTAAATATGAGATTGGGGTGGTCAACATCTATAAGATAACCTCTCTCGCTTTTGCTCAACCTGTAACCTGCCGTGGTTAGAGCATCCCATATGGGCTTTTCGAGATGACCGTCAGGAAAGTAAACCTTAACCCTCTCATTCATGCCTTACGCCATCTCGGGCAGGTTTAAAAAATTTAGTGCATCAGCAATGATTTCGGCAACGCTCACGTGGCTGACTGGACTGGGGATCGTGTCAGTCGCAACAACACCCTCAATCCCGGATTCGAGGATTCGCATAATGGCATCTCCCGCAAGAATTGCATGGGTGCAGGCAGCGAAAACTCTTCTGCATCCTACCTTCTTTGCAATTCTTGCTGCTTGACAGACTCTGTCCCACCTGTTGAAATTATATCGTCCACAATAACCACATCTCCCTCAAGGGCAAGCTTTACCGGATCAATTATCACGTTTTCAGCGTCTATTCTTATCTTTCGAAGTGTTGCTATCTTGCTATCCGACTTTTCAGCAAATTTTTTCGCCCAGTATACTGCTTTTTCATCGGGGGCTATGACTGTAAAACTATCCGAAAATTCCTCAAGACAGTATTCTGCGAGTTTTTCCATCCCAGAGAGGTCAACGTGCTCAGTTCCGAATACATTCCTTTGCAGATGGAAGTCAACTGTATATATCTTCTTTACGCCAGCATTTTTGAGCATCTTTACAATGGCGTGGATCGGTTTAGCTTCTCCTCTAACACTTTCAGCATTTCTGGCATAGGCAAAGTATGGAAAAACGCAGCTTACCGATTCTGCACCGCTCTGGTATGCGGTTTCGGCGATCAGGATGCTTTCAAAAAGAATCTCATCTGGATTCGGATGCATGGAGTTGAATATTACGACATCCTCACCACTAACCTCGCACGCAAACCTGAAATACTTCTCACCATCAGGGTAACGGTCAATTTGAGAGTAGCAGATGGGGAACCCAGCTATTTTGGCAACCTTGAGTGCCATAACACCATTCGTTCCGGCTACAAGTACTGGCATGTGTTTTTGTGGTTGTGAATGTAAATATACCCATCGGAAGTATTATCATCCATCCAACAATCTCTGGGTTAATGCAAAGGTTTGAAGTAATTGACAAGGATGCTATGGGAAGGATTTGCAGAATTGATACTCCACATGGAAGGATAGAAACCCCCACAATTCTCCCTGTGATTAATCCCAACATCCCCTTCATATCCTCGGACAGGATGAGGAAATTTGGAGCTGAAGCTGTAATCACGAATTCTTACATAATATACAGAACGATGAGGGATGAAGCTATTGAAAAGGGGGTTCACAGAATACTCGATGTTGATATGCCGGTTATGACTGACAGTGGAAGCTACCAACTCATGGTCTACGGAGATGTTGAGATAACAAATGCCGAAATCGTTGAGTTTCAGAAGATTATTGGCTCGGACATCGTAGTTCCCCTTGACATTCCAACCCCTCCGGATGCTGAAAGAGATACGGCATTAAATGACCTCAAAATCACGCTCGAGAGAGAAAGGGAGGCAAAGAAACTCCTTTCAGATTCGGAATCTCTACTCGCACTGCCAGTTCAGGGTTCAACCCATCCTGATCTCAGAAGGCTTTCTGCTGAAGAATCCAAGAGTATTGGTGGCGACATCTACCCAATTGGTGCGGTCGTGCCACTGATGGATGCCTACCGATTTAAAGACCTTGCAAGGATAATTCTTGAGGTCAGGAGTGTTATCGGCGTTGAACCCATTCATCTGTTCGGCTGCGGCCACCCTATGCTGTTTGCAATGGCGGTTGCACTGGGTTGTGATCTATTCGATTCAGCGGCCTACGTCCTTTACGCCAAGGACGATAGATATCTGACGGTTTACGGCACAAAGAAGCTTTCCGAGATGAACTACTTTCCGTGCAAGTGTCCTGTCTGCTCATCACACAGCCCCGAAGAACTCAGAAAAATGGAAAAGAGTGAGAGAGAGAAGCTCATTGCCCAGCACAACCTGTATGTGAGCTTTCAAGAGATAGACACAATAAAGCAGGCTATAAAGGAGAACTCGTTGTTTGAACTCGTTGAAAAGAGAGTAAGGGCACATCCAAACCTTCTCGCAGGATGGAGACTCATAAAAGAGTATGCTGATCTTATGGAGAGATCTGACCCAAAGATGAAGAGAAAGTTCCTCTACACCGGTTTGGATAGCATCTACAGGCCTGCAGTTAAGAGACACGGAAGAGCTTTGCTTAACATCGAGTGGGAGAAAGAAGAGCTTGTAATATCAACTGATTTCGGTATGCTGGCAGATTTATACCTCAGACCAGTTTTCGGCCCAGTCCCTGCTGAGATGCTCGAAACCTATCCTGCAGGTCATGCAGAGATTCCTGAGGAAGATTTTATTGAAACAGAGGCTATAAAATCTGCTGTGGAGAACCTGCTGAAGCATCTTAAAAACAACCCAAATAGAAGATTCAAGATATACGTTTCGGAGATTTGGGTCAAATATCTGAAAGACTTACCACCCAATGGTGAGCTGAATGTTCTATCCTGAGAAAAGAGACGGATACTCGCGGATCGGCAAAATAAAGACCGAGAATTTAGTCCTGAATACGCCCACACTCCTTGAGTTTAACGGTAAACCGGAGCTCGAGGTGGACTTTGGAAGAGCTCCTTATGCTTTGAGATTCATTTCAGAAACACTTTATGAGCGTTTGAAACCAGCAGAAAAAGAAATAAGTGTTCTGACAGGTTTAAATGTCCTGTCTCCCCGCCAAATCCTTCAAGCTTTCGAGGAGAAGCGATCAACAAAACCTCTTTACGTCGTTGCCGCTGCAACAACCTCAAATGTTGCTCTGCTGTTCTATCTTGGAGCTGATATCGTTGACAACATTCTTGCAATTGCAAAAGCATACAGCGGCATTTACTTCGTTGGTGACATGGAGATGGATGTTTTTAAATTCAAAAAATTTCCGTGCAGCTGCCAGTTCTGTAAGGGCCAGTCGCTAAGTGAGCTAAGCAGAGACGAAATTTACGAGATTACTGCAGGACATAACACGGAGATGCTGAAACTTGAAGTCGAGAAGTGTAGATATCTCATTGAGAGAGAGGAGTTGAGAAACTACGTTGAGGCGAAGGTGAAGCTTCATCCGGAAATGACATCTCTGCTAAGACTTGCAGATAGCTTTGGTGACAAAAGTTACTTTCCGAGGTTTAAGAAGTCAAGGTGTTACTTTTCAGCTGTGGAAAGTGCGAATCGCTTTGAGGTCAGCTACTTTCTTAACAGAGCGCTTGAATGCTACAGACCAGTAACTGATGTGGTTTTGCTGCTACCATGCACCGCGAGAAAGCCCTATCTCACCTCAAGAACTCACAGATACCTAAGGAGCAGAGTCAGAATTAACGTTAACGAGATTATAATTTCTTCTCCCCTTGTAGTTCCGAGAGAGCTCGAGCTTACGTATCCAGCTATCAACTACGACACACCTGTAACGGGGCACTGGAGCGAGGATGAGATAGCTTTCGTGGCTTCGTGGCTTAGAAAGTTCGTAGAGAAGGGAGGATTCGGTAAGGTTGTGGCGCATGTTGAGGGGGGATACAGAAGGGTTGTAGAGAAAGCACTCGAAAACTTACAGATCGAGGTCGTTTACACAGTTGAGGATGACATACTGGGAGAAAGATCAATAGAAAGGTTGAAGGAGGAGGTTGCGGGATTAAAAAGGTTCGACCTCTACGAGCGAATCTTTGACCACATGCTCCGACATCAGTTTGGTGTTGAATACCGGAACTGCAGATATTCGGGCAGATATCCTGAGATCGAGATGCTCAGGGGGAGGGAGAGGGTTGCGAGGATTGATGTGAGGTATGGTATGCTCGACATATACGAAAGGATTGCCAGAATTCTGATTGATAAGAACATATACACTGTTAAAATCGCGGACTTCGACTTTACAAATACGATTTTTGCAGCTGGAGTAATTGAAGCGGATGAGAACATCAGGCCGAACGATGTTGTCGTCTTCGCCAACAACAGCATTCTTGGCGTTGGAATCGCAGCCATGAGCGGGAGAGAAATGATGAAAAGTGAGAAAGGTATTGCCGTTCGTGTGAGAAGGAAATATCCAGTATAGATTACTTACTCTCTTCCTTCACTCTCACCCTCATCGTGCAAGTCTCCCCACAAGCCAACTCAACCTCAACATCCAGGTCGAAGGCTTTGAAAAATCCCTCGACAAATCCCCTGCAGACCTCGTTTCTTTTGACATCAGTCATCGCGTAAGCCGGGCAGCCTGAGTAAACAGCGAAATTATCTCCTTTATCTACATTAACACCTGTGATCATACCGAGAAACTCAGCCACATCGCCAAACGTTTTCAAAGCAATGTTTCTCCTTACTTCCTTGCCCTTCTCAATACCATACCCGACAGAATATCTGTAAAGCATTTCTGAGATTCCTTCAACAGAGCTCAGACACTCCTCAATAAATGCTGGAGCAAAATCGCTCCTATGCATTTTGGAGAGTTTGATCAGTCTCCACTTTTTGGTTAACTTTTCGCCCCTCATTTTACGACCGAATAGAATATTGTCGAAAGTCCAGCTATCTGTAACAAAATTGCGGCAACTACCAAGCTTTTATCAAGAATTGCTACTGTGTAGCTTAGAATAGGCAAGACTGCTCCAATGATCAAAAAGAAGAAGCCTACAGAAAGGTAAATCATGAACTTCTGTTTCGTCCTCTTATATGCGTCGTAGATGTATATTATGAATCCGCCCCCAATCATAAGATATATGACTGCCAAAATTAAGGTAAGAGTTTGGTAGTAGTCATACATCATACCACCTCCAGATCAGGTGCCCAGATCTCTTCCTTCAATCTTCTGGTCGTTACGATACATTCCACCATCATAACACCCTCTACCGCGGAAATTTTCGAGGTTATTTCACCAATCATATCAAGATTTTTACTCCTAACCTTCGCCACCATACTGAAGTTTCCGAGGGTCTTGTAAACCTCAACAACATCCTTAATTTGCCTTATTTCATCAAAAACCTTTTTTGTGTCTTCGGCGCTGATAAGCAAAAAGGCTGTTACCGAATCAAACTTATCAGGATTGATAACTGCCGAATATTTTTCAATAATTCCTTCACTCTCAAGTTTCTTAATTCTCTTGTGTATGCTTGAAATGGACATTCCAAGAATTTCGGAGAGCTCAGATAGAGTTGTTCGAGCATCCTTGACAAGTTCTGCAATTATCTTCATATCCTTGTCATCCATGTCGAAAAATATGCGACATCTATGATATATTTTTTGTTGCGAATATGTAAGTTCCCCTGCTTTCGAAGACTTTTGTGAAGCATTTTTCAAATTTTTCAGGTGTCACGGAGAAAATCCTCTTTTCTTCATATCCGAGAAAAACGTAGCTTATATTGTATTTGCTGACTATCTTTAGCATTTCATTGCATGAATTGGTTGTGTAGAACTCTTTCACATCATTCGCTCTTTCAGTTATTGTTGCGTAATTTCTCCTCCACGCATACTCATGGTTAGTCCATGCGATTACTACAGGATTTCCTGTAAAGGCTGGAACTCTGCCACCATATTTATAACCGCATAAGGCTCCGTGGGTGCAACCTTCCTCTATTATAACTCCACTCTTATCCTGAAGCCATTTTGTCGCCTCGTAATCCCCATCAAAGCTTTTCATAAAAGCCATGCCATCAAGTGTACACTCTCTGAGGTTGTATCTGACAGGCGTTGCTGCCATGGGATAAACGAGGCTAACAATAAGGATTAAAGCCACTGCATATTTCCTGACATCCTTAAATTCGAGCTTCGTTGCTGGGGCTATCATCAGCGAGAGCCAAGCTATGATGTAGAACTTAAACACAGTATTCAGTCGTGATTCAACAGCCACAAACTCTGGCAGTATGAAAGCCATCAAACCTGTAAGAACGATTGCTGAAGCAACATCCTTTTTGTAGAGGCCATAAACTGATGATACCGCAAGAGGTGCTGTTAAAGCTAAAACTGGAGAGATAAAATAGAGCGGAATGGATACGGGCAAGGAGTAAAGGGTGTATTTGTTCCCGGTGAAAAGGTAGGAGAAAAGTAGTGGCGTGAGGGCATACATCAGGAACTCAATAGCATTAGTCCTGTCCTCAACAAGGAAAATCTTTGCTGCTGGAGTGTTCATGCCTGAGTAAAGCAGAATGACAAAGGGGATAGAAATGAGTAGGGCAATGACGATTTCTTTTTTCTTCAGTGATAGATACGCAAAAAAGCAAGCTAAGGCAGCTAAGGGATAGTCCCATGAATTTGTGGCGAAAATAGCAAAGAGTGCTAAGGCAAGTGCAAGTGTTCTGCTGTAATTATAATCTTCAGCTTCTTTCCTCAATATTAGGGAAACTATGAGGGCAAAAATTGGGATTGCGACAACATGGGCATGCAGGTCGGCATGTATGAAGCTGAAATACGGAAACTCGTTAATCGTATCAGCTATCACCCTCGTTGCGTACCAGTAATAACCACCATCAATAGCTTCTCCAGTAAAGACTCTTCTAAGGAAATCCACGAAGGAGTAAGCGTTTCCAGAAAAGATTGAGAGAGCAGTTCCAGTCAGTGCAACCTTCATACCCATCCTTCTCAAAATTCCGTAGATTATGGTTGCAGTGTAGGCAGGTATTGCAGAGATTGCAATGTTGTATCCCACTTCTGGAGGGGAGAATGACATAAGGGTTATGCAGGCTGAAATCACGTGACCGAAGTAGTAGTAGAAGTCAAGCTTTCCACCAGCAAAGAATGGATCATCTGGAGGGAAAGATGAGGACTTCAACACTGCGTTCATGAAGGCTGAGTCCATGAACTTCTCTGCAT
Source organism: Archaeoglobi archaeon (assembly GCA_029259345.1). GTDB lineage: Archaea > Halobacteriota > Archaeoglobi > Archaeoglobales > Archaeoglobaceae > Archaeoglobus. The sequence continues at coordinate 13,517 of JAPDIX010000043.1, read as the reverse complement.
CTTGAATGTAGGGGTTTAGGAAGCGGAGAAAAATGAAGAAGGTAAAAACAAGAGCGAAAACAGCTTCAGTATTTTCGATCCTTACCTTGTCTGAATGGATCGTGTAGAGGGATGCAGCAATTGTGACTGCAAATACAGTGTAGAAGGTAATTTTAAAGGGGAGTAAAAATCCGAAAGCGAAGGAGATTGTTGAGATTGCTAAAAGAGAAAGAAATCTCGCTTCGCTATGCTTAAAGAATTTCAGAAGTGGGATGGTTACAAGCAGAGAGGATAGATAAAAGCAGAGGGCATAGATCAGGGTGTACAATTCTATCCCTCCACCTCTCTGAGACTGAGATTAAGAGCTGCAAGAGCCAGAATGCCAAGAACCACGGTTGAAACGTTCTTCACGGCGTGATCAACAAGGGAAATCGTGAAGGCAGCTCCAGTGCTGTATCCAGATGAGAGGATTGCAGTGAGGGCAGCCTCATAAGTACCAATCCCACCAGGAGTTATCGGTAGAGCCTTGACTATGTTCCCCAACGCAACAGCGAGGGCAACGAGGACAAAGTCTGAAGTACCGAAACTCAAAGCAATTATGTAACATACGAAAATATCGGAAAACCAGAGTAGGAGGGAGAGGAACACTACAACAATGCTCTCCTTTATCCCCATAGCCTTTCTGGCGTTTTTGAAAATTTTTCCAACAATATTTTCCATCCTTGAAAGGGCAAAGATTACTGTAAATATCAGGATGGAGAAAAGGAGCGCGTAGGCAGGCGTCCTGATTCCAGATCCGATGATCAAAGCGGAAACCATGGCAATTACAGCCACAGAAGTAATATCAAAAAACCTCTCGGCAGCAATGCCCCCGATCGAAGATGAATACGGAACACCTCTCCGATTGAAAACGTAAGCCCTTGCCACGTCCCCTATTCTGACAGGCGTGATAACATTCACGGTCTGACTTATGCTCACGGCAGCTGTTGAGAAGGCAGTGCTGTGATCGTATCCAAGCTTTGATAAGATGTACTTAAACCTGTAGCCTCTAAGGATGTAGGAGAGAGCGTATAAGACTGAGGAAGCAACCATGTAGTAGAGATTTACGGACAGCAAGCTTTGGTAAACGTTTTGCAATCCTGCTCTGTAGGCTATAAAAGCGAGGATTGCAACCGCAACAACTGTTGTCAGAATCAAATACTTCCTGCTCCCTTTCATCTCATTGAGCCACATTCTGAGAACTTGGGAAAACATGTAGACGACATCTTTCCCAAAGTCTACCTTTGTTTCTCCCCCATGTTTCCACTCAACCGGAATTTCCTTGACTTTGTAGCCCTTTTTCTGGGCAAGGACGAGAACCTCCGTGTCCCAGAACCAGTGGTTGTCCTTAACTTCCTTTCCAATCTCAAGAATTACTTTCCTCCTGAAAGCTTTGAAACCGCATTGATGGTCGTGTATTTTTGAGCCGAGAAATAGGCGAACGAGGAAGTTATATCCCCGAGAGGCAATTTCTCTTTTTGCTGGTCTGTCTGTCTTGCTTTCTTTCATCAGTCTTGATCCGGTTGCAATGTCGTAGCCCTCAACTGCTATTGCATCAACAAGCTCTTTGAGGTGTTTCAAATCTGTTGCAAGATCAACATCCATATAAACTACCACATCTCCTCTCGCATTGTCAAAGGCGTTCATAAGAGCTCTTCCCCGCCCAAGTCTCTCATCTGAATGCAGATGGACTATTTTTGAGTTTTCAGAGGAAAGCTCAGCCGCTATTTTGTCTGTCCCATCTGTCGAACCATCTTCGGCTATGATGATCTCGTAGTCGTATCCAGTCCTCTCAGCAGCCTCTCGAACTTTTTCGACAGCCTCTCTCAACCTCTTTGCCTCATTGTACGCTGGAAGAACGATGCTGATTTTCATTGCTCTAAGCTGAACAGGATGTAATATTTGCTTTTCCCTAAAGATCGAATTCAGCGATTAAAGGTGTGTGGTCTGACGGTTTTTCAGCAAGTCTTGGCTGGATATCAACATAGCAGTCTATGCATTTCTCAGCGAGAGGTGGGGAAGCGTTGATTGCATCAACCCTCCATCCTAATCCCTTATCTATGGCTCCCCTAACCCTGTAGTCGTAGAATGTGTAGATTTTCTCCTCAGGATGGAATTTTCTTAGCAAGTCCACAAAACCCATATCCATTATTTTTTTATAGGCTTTTCTCGCATCCTCATGAAAACAGACGTGGTTTTTGAGCCTTTCCGGGCTGTGAACGTCTATTGGCTGGGGGGCAACGTTCATATCTCCACACCATGCAACATAATTCGTGAGATCAACAGTTTTTTCAAAATAATTCCTGAGTCTTTCCAGCCATTCGAGCTTATACTGATACTTCTCGCTATCAATTCTGAACCCCTGAGGAACGTAGGTGTTTATGATATCTATACCCGCTATTTCAGCCCTTACAAGCCTGTCTTCATCTCTTGGCTCACCGCTGAGTCCGAAACTGACGTTTTTCGGTTCCTCGAGTGAAGCAATGGCGACCCCATTCCTGCCCTTACTCCCGCTGAAGACTACATGGTAGCCGATACGGTGGAAGTTTGATTCCGGAAACTTTCGATTTTCAACCTTCGTCTCCTGCATGCACAGCACGTCTGGTTTGTTCCTCTCAAGCCAGGGAATAACGATGTGCAGTCTGCTCCTTATCGAGTTCACGTTGAAGGTGGCTATCTTAAACATGCCATTAGTTCTGAATACAAAAAATAAATTATACGGTCTTCTTTACCTCACTCAGATAGTTTCTGGATAACCTTCTTTTGCCTGAAACCGCAAACATCCATATCAATAGGACAGAAAGAGAACACCCTCATTTTAACTGGCTCGTGGATTTAGATTGAAACAATATTTTGATTTTCTGGAACAAATGAACCAATTGTTTACTATTTTGCGCAAAGGAATTTTATTTCTGAAACAACATATGTCAACTGGTGGTATAATGAGCTATCTACAACATCTGGAATGTAGTAAGTGCGGGAAAAAGTATCAAGCAGATAAGCCACAGACTTTTTGCAAAAAATGCAATGCTCCCTTAATTGCTGTGTATGACTATGAAAAAATCAAGGAAGTGTTTAGCAAAGATGCCCTTAAAGGAAGAAGAGCTGACATGTGGAGATACTCCGAGTTTTTGCCAATTGAGGACGAGAAGAACGTCGTATCTCTTGGAGAAGGTTTTACACCAATTCATAAGCTCGAACTTGATATCGGGGTTAAGAATCTGTATGTGAAAGATGACGGCATCATTCCGACGGGTACGTTTAAAGCGAGAGGCATGAGCATGGCTATTTCCAAAGCAAAAGAACTTGGGATTGAAAGAATCGCAATGCCCTCTGCTGGCAATGCCGCCGGTGCTGCTGCAACGTATGGTGCAAGGGCTGGGATAGAGACTTTTGTCGTCATGCCTGCTGATGCACCTTTTACATGCAAACTTGAGAGTTACATGGCAGGAGCCAAAGTATATCTCGTTAAAGGTCTCATCTCGGATGCGGGAAAGATTGTTTCTGAAGGTATAAGCAAATTTGGGTGGTTCGACATCTCAACCATGAAAGAACCATACAGGCTGGAAGGCAAGAAGACAATGGGCTTAGAAGTGGCGGAACAGTTTAACTGGGAGCTTCCGGACATTATACTTTACCCCACTGGTGGTGGAACTGGCCTGATAGGAATGTGGAAAGCCTTCAAAGAGCTGAGGGAGATTGGAGCTATTGGCGATGAGTTTCCAAGAATGGTGTCTGTTCAATCAGAAGGTTGCGCACCAATAGTTAAAGCTTTTAGAGAAGGAAAGCGCGAGAGTGAATTCTGGCAAAATGCGAACACACTTGCTGCTGGTATCAGAGTTCCCAAGGCTTTTGCAGACTTCATGATTCTGGATGCAATTTACGAGAGTGGCGGTAGTGCAGTGGCTGTGAGTGATGAAGAGATTATTGAAAGTTCAAATGAGTTAGCTAAACAGGGATTATTCGTATGCCCTGAGGGAGCTTCAACCCTTGCTGCACTGAAAAAACTGATTGAGAGTGGAGAAGTGGATAAGGATGAGAAGGTACTGCTGTACAACACAGGTTCGGGCATAAAGTACACCGACGTGTATTCTGAGAACGTAAAGCTTGACCTTCCGGTGATTAGCTCTGTGGACGAAATCAAGATTTGAGGAGGTGGTGAAGGTGATAACAGTCGATGTGATTGAAAGAGATGGCAAAAATCTCCTTGCATTGAAATTCGACTTGCCAAATGCTCCACTGATTGTGATGGTTTACAAAGATGTTGTAATAGGATGCGGCTACATCAACAAGGATGTAATGGAAAAGGTTGGAAATGCTGCGTGCATCGTTACGGGAGTAAAGACATTTGATGACGTTTTGAATGCTGAAATAAAAGACCTAACATCAAAAGCGGTTGAGAAGGGAGCTAAAGTTGGGATGAAAGTGGCTGAGTTTATTGACTTACTCTAAATTATTTTTTATTCAAATCATGGAATGAGTAATTATTAAAGCAGTACTTTGTGAAACAAATGGTTCAATCTTATGCAAAAAATTAAAGTTTTTGAAACAATATTTTAATCTCATGGCTAACACGGAGAAGAAGTTAGAGATGTATGGGGGGAGCTTGACTGCCAGTGTTCCGTTGATTATCGCCGTTATAGGCTTTGTAATATTTTCGGTCTACGAAAGAGGCGCAATAACTGCCTTTTGGGTATGCTGTTTTATAGGGGTTCTTGTGGGTATATTATTCGCCAAGAACAAACGCAGATACGCTGAATCCGTTTTCGAAGGCATCAGTCGAAGAGAAGGTGCGGCAATATATGTTGTATGGATATTTGCAGGAGTTCTGGGGCAGATATGGAGAGCAGGCGGAATGATTGATGGTATGGTGTGGCTCGGCTCTACCAGTGGTGCGACTGGAATGTGGTTTGTGCTGGTTACATTCGTGATTTCGTGTATACTCGCTACAGGACTCGGTACAAGTGTTGGTACTGTTGTTGCACTTGCACCAGTTCTGTATCCGGCAGGAATTGTACTTGGAGCCGATCCTCTAGCATTGGCCTTGGCTTTGATTGCTGGTGGAGCCTTTGGTGACAACCTTGGCCCAATATCAGACACAACAATTGTTTCATCTGTTTCTCAAGATGCAGAAATTGGTGATGTGGTCAAGTCAAGGTTTCCACTCGCCATCGTTGCAGCAACGATTGCAGCAATCATACTGTTGATCATGGCTTCAATGGGAGCGGGTGTGGCAGCTCAGTCTGGAGGAGTTTATGAAATAAAGGGAAATCCTCTAGGGATTATCCAGTTGATTTCGCTTGCAGCGCTCCTAATATTCGCTGTGAGCGGCAGACATCTTATTGAGTCAGTTTCATACTCAATAATCATTGCATCGGTAATAGGTATCGGAATCGGTGCAATAACACTCACTGACATTGTGCACATACCGGACGTCAGGGGAGGAGAAACTGGGCTGATACAGAAGGGTATCGCAAGCACTACCGCTCCGATTATTTTCGTCATGCTGATACTTGGTATAACGCAGGTAATGATTAATGCTGGAGTAATGGATAGGTTCATAAACTGGGCCAAGAAGACTGTCGCAAAATCGGTAAGACAGGCTGAAGCGTCTGTAGCTATGTTCACAGTACTGATAACTATTCCTCTCGCAGCCAATGCACCGGGAATACTAATCATGGCGGACTACGCAAAGAGGATTGCTCAGGAATTCAAACTCCACGCTGCAAGAGCTGCAAACCTTCTTGACTGTGCTGCAAACACAGCATTCTACATGCTTCCTTGGCACAATGCCGTTATTGCATGGTACACTGCCGTAGCTACTGCTGCTGCAGAATATAACATGCCCTATCCATCTCTGCTCCCGACATGCTTGATGAACCCCTACGCATGGGCACTGCTCGGAGTTCTGTTCTTCTCAATCGCTACCGGTTGGAACAGAAGCTACAGGGATGACAAGATAACGTATCTTTCTGGGTGGACAAGATTTGGTTAAAGTTAATTTTTTAATTTTTTATTTTTATGGGAGGTAGGTCTATGGATAAGATGGCGGGCATTATCGGAGGTCTTGGGCCAGAGGCAACAATTGACCTTATGAAAAAAATCCTAAAGAACACGCCAGCGAAAACTGACCAGGATCACATTCCAATGGTAGTATACAGCAATCCGAAAACTCCGAGTAGGTACAAGGCAATTCTTGAAGGTGGAGAGAGTCCAGTACCTCAGCTTGTGGAGGCTGCAAAAAAGCTCGAGCAGGCAGGCGCTGAATTTATTGCAATTGCATGTAATCTGGCACACTATTTCTATGACGATATTGCAGAAGCTGTAAGCATTCCTGTTCTCCACATTGTCAGAGAGACTGCAAACTGGATATCTAAAAACTACAGGATAACAAAAGTTGGAGTTTTAGCGCCAACACCGACTTTGAAGGTTGGAATTTACCAGAAAGAACTGAAAAAATCTGGATATGAGCCAATTACGCTTGATCAGGAAGAAACTAAAAGACTTGTTGATGACGCAATCTATCCAGAAACTGGTATAAAGGCAGGGTATATTAAGGAGAACGCCAGTTTAATCTCAGAGGCAATAAACATACTACTGAAAAAAGGAGCTGAAATCGTGATTTTAGCCTGCACAGAATTGCCACTCGTGTTAGACTTTCTGAGCGAAGATTTGAGAGAGAAAGTCATAGACCCAACCGACATCTTGGCAAAGAAGGTCGTCAGCATATCTAAAGGTCTTGAGTGAAATCTACACCTTCGTCAAGGAATTTTTCAAGCACGATAATTGTGATTGTTTCTTTTGCTCCGAACTCGTGGAATTTACCTATTATCTGGTTCAAAGACTCTACAGTGGGTGTTGCAACCTTAACGAGGATGTTATATTCACCAGTAATCCGATAAACGCTCAGAACTTCTCTAAATCTTGCTAATTTACTTGCAACACTGGGTATTTTGTCCGGTTCTATTTTAATCAGCACAAAAGCTACAACCTCTTGTCCAAAAACAGAATGATCGATTGAGATAGTATATTTTCTGATTATGCCGAGCTCTTCCATTCTTTTAACTTTTCTGTAAATCGTAGATTTTGAGATGCCAGTTCTCTTGCCCAATTCCTCAAAGCTGAGTCTTGAATTTTTTTGAAGCTCCTTTAAGATTTTTATGTCTGCTTCATCAAGTTCTACCATCGCCTTTAACATGCTTTTTATGAATTTAATAGTTTTGGCTGTATCTTATCATAACTGTGAATTCACCTCCCACTGGTATTTTATCCACCTTCATAGCTTCAACCTCTTCGCAATTTCTTTGCTCGCTTTTCAGGCTTACTAACAGACGAATGTGTGGCTCGCTCACGTCCAAATTTCACCATAAAGTTGAAACTTCACAAATCCCCAAAACCTTACCAACAGTAAGTTAACAAGAAAGTCATCAATTTTATAAGTCATCCCGAGTTCTCAATTCAATGTTCCCAAGAGAGACAAAAGATTACATAAACATAGATCCGCTCCAAACTGGTGGAAAGCTTACTGATGAGGCCAGAAAGGCTCTGGTTGAATGGGGAGATGGTTACAGTATATGCGATTTCTGCACTACGGGTAGACTGGACGAGATAAAGAAGCCCGCAATATACAACTTCGTTCACGAGCAGCTTCCAGAATTTCTCGGATGTGATGTGGTGAGAGTCACGAACGGGGCGAGAGAGGCAAAATTCGCTGTGATGCACTCTCTGGCAAAAAAGGGTGGCTGGATTGTTATGGACTCCAATGCGCATTACTCAAGCTATGTGGCAGCAGAGAGAGCCGGACTTAACGTGGCGATGGTGCCCAATACCGACTATCCTGACTTCAAAATCATACCAGAAAAATTCGCTGAAACAATCGAAGATACAAAGCGTAAGGGTGATATCGTTCTTGCTCTCATAACATACCCGGACGGGAACTATGGAAATCTGCCAGAAGTGAAGAGAATTGCAAAAATCTGCTCTGAATATGATGTTCCGCTCCTTGTAAATGGCGCTTACGCCGTCGGAAGAATGCGGGTAAATTTGAAAGAGATTAAGGCCGATTTTATCGTTGGCAGTGGGCACAAGTCTATGGCTGCAAGCGGTCCGGTGGGAGTTCTCGGTATGAAGGAGGAATGGGAAGAGATAGTTCTCAGAAAATCGAAAAAATACAGAAACAAGGAAGTTGAAATGCTGGGATGTACCGCAAGGGGTGCCACAATTATCACGCTCATGGCCTCCTTCCCCCACGTAAAGGAGAGGGTCAAGAGGTGGGACAGGGAGGTGGAAAAAGCGAGATACTTTGCCAGTAAAATGGAGGAACTTGGTATCAGGCAACTCGGCGATAAACCGCACAATCATGATCTGATGTTCTTCCATGCGGAGAACCTCTATGAGATCTCAAAAAAAGCCAAAAAAGGAAGATTCTTCCTTTATCATGAACTTAAAGGGAGAAAAATACATGGAATAAAGCCTGGACTTACAAGATACTTTAAACTGTCAACCTACGGGCTCAGCTACGAGGAAATAGACTACGTCATCAACGCGTTCGCTGAAATTCTCGAAAAATACGCTTGAGCAAACTATTTTAATTTCTATTCCAACTATCTGGCAATGGAGACAATTGAAGAGATAACCAAAGAGATTTTGAGCTGCAGGAAATGCGATTTACACAAAACGAAGACGAATTACGTTCCCGGTGTGGGTAATGAGAATGCAGAGGTCGTATTTGTAGGAGAGGCTCCGGGAAGAGAAGAAGATTTGAAAGGTGAACCCTTTGTGGGTGCTGCAGGGAAACTGCTTACAGAAATGCTCTCAAAGATTGGTTTGAGAAGAGAAGATGTTTTCATCTGCAATGTTCTCAAATGCAGGCCACCCAACAACCGTGATCCCCTGCAAGAAGAGATTGAAACCTGTGGGGAATACTTAAAGAGGCAGCTTGATGCAATAAAGCCAAACATCATCGTCTGTCTCGGCAGATTTGCTGCTCAGTTTATCTTTGATTATTTCCGCCTTGAATTCACCTCCATATCAAGGGTTAAGGGGAGAGTGTTTGAGGTTGAGAAGTGGAATAAAAAAGTCAAAATAATACCAATTTATCACCCTGCAGCAATCCTCTACCGTCCTCAGTTGAGAGAAGAATACGAGCAGCAGTTCAGAAAGATCGGCGAGTTACTGAACAGGAAACAGCCAACCTTATTTGATTACCTATGATCGAAAAAGCAGCGTATTCCACAGCTATTTTTCTGCTAAAAACCCTTCCAATTGTTGTCATTGCGATATATCTCGTTTCCTATTCAATAAGAAAGGGATATATGGAGAGATTTGCCAAATTACTCCATCCCATGCTGAAAAAGTTTGGTGTGAGTGAAATAGCTTCTGCAAGTGTTGCATCGTGCTTTATCAGCCCAACCGCAAGCTACTCCATACTTTCTCAGGCATGGAGAGAGGGGAGAGTTGATAGAAGAGAAGTAATCGCGATATCGTTCCTAAATTCCTTTCCCAGTGTTTTCAGCCACCTCTATACGTACTTCGTCCCCTTCGTTATACCAGTCCTCGGATTTGCTGGGGTTGTTTACACAGCAATTCGTTTCGCGTCAGCCATTATAAAGTCTGCTTTCGGCTTGATTCTATCAAGAAGGTGGAGAAATGGAGAAATAAGGGCTGAGTTGGACATTAAGCCAGTCTCTCCCAAGGAAAACATAGTTAGGATCGGTTTAATTATGGCGGTGTCATACTTTGCCGTCTCATTGGCGAGCGAATATGGCCTGTTCGACTTATTAGCCAAACTCCTGTATTTTGTTCCTCTGAATCCAAGTGTAATCACAATTGCCGGAGTCGAGTTCTTCAATATCAGAGTTGCAGTCGTTCTTGCGTCAGGATTTATTGATGAGGGATTGCACTGGAAATTGGCGGTTGTGGGACTTATACTTGGCAATATCATTAGTTTTTCAACGAGGGCTGTTAGGCACTCATTGCCAATGCATGTGGCGATGTTTGGGAAGTTTGGTGTAAAAATTGTACTACTTAATTCCATTGCAACCTTGCTTCTTGATATTATTTTTCTCGTAATATTGCTAGCTATATAGTCATTTCGTTCATAGTAATAATCACAACCTGTCACAATATATTAACGAAAAATTAAAAAAATGATTGTTAATTGTATGTTTTGGTGATAGGATATGGAATTGGAATTCAGCCAAGAGCACAGACTGTTTAGGGATAGCCTGAGAGAGTTTCTGGCAAAAGAAATAGAGCCGGTTGTAGATGAGAAGGAAAAGAAGGGGCCACTGACAAAGGAGGAGGTATTGGACTTTTACGCGAAATTCAGAGAACTCGGGATAGGGTACGATCCAGAGAGTCTTTCAGTATACTTCGAAGACCCGTTTTATTACGGAATAGCAAGTGAGGAGATAAGCAGGGTTTGGGCAAGTCTAAACGTTGTCCTCGGGATGTCCTTCCCGGTTGTTTTTGTAAATCTTGCTTCTGAGCAAACGAAAGAAGTGATGATGCCGAAACTTGAGAAAAATCAGCTTATAGGATGCTTGGCAGCTACCGAGCCTGAAGCGGGGAGTGATACGACCACAATGAAAACAACAGCAGAGCTTGACGGGGATGAGTGGGTTCTGAATGGGACAAAGACATGGATTAGCAATGCTACAATCGCTGATGTTGCATTGGTTGTGGCAACGAACAAGGAAACGGGAATGCAGGACATGTTTCTCGTTGACAGAGTTAACTCTCCATTCGAGACAAGTGAGCTTCACAAGCTTGGATGGAGAGCGTCACCAACAGGTGAGATATATCTAAAGAACTGCAGGGTGCCGAGAGAAAATGCTCTGAGCGTAATGATTCAGAAAGCATTGAGTGAGGGGACTATGGTCGAGTCACTGCCAATCGCAACCTCAATATCAAAACTTTACGCATACATGTCCCCCCTAAGTGCTGTTTTCTGCTTGATGCGTTCAGGAATGGCGTTAATGGCCACTGGAATCTCTCAGGCAGCGCTTGACGCTTCCATAGCTTATGCAAAGCAGAGAAAAGCCTTCGGAAAGCCAATAGGCCAGTTCCAGCTCATTCAGGACATGCTTTACAAGATGGCCGCGATAACTGAGTCATCAAGACTACTTGGCTACAAGGCGCTCCATATGATACAGAAAGGCGACCCAAAGGCAAGATACATGTCATCACTGGCAAAGGGGTATGCTTGTGAGGGATGCGTGAAGGTCACATACTACGGTATCCAGATACACGGCGGCCTTGGACTCAGCGATGAATACCCGCTGGAAAGATACTTCAGAGATGCGAGAGTTATGACAATCCCCGACGGCACCACAGAGATTCAGAAACTCATAGTCGGCAGAGAGTTGCTTGGTAAGGGATTCTCAGCATACTCCTGACCATGAAGCCCTGGTTTAAAGCATACCAGATAATGGGTCTCAGGGAGTCCCTTGAGCCATACCCGGAGGTTCCCTTATATTATTTTCTTGAGGAATCTGCAAAGAATTTTCCCGATTCAACAGCAGTTACATACCTTGAAAAGCAGATGATATATTCAGAGCTGCTCGATGCTGTCAACAGGCTGGCAAATGGTTTTTCGGAACATATAAGCAAAGGAGACAGAGTTTTGATAACTCTCAGAAACTGTCCTCAGCTTCTCATCGCTGAACTTGCAGCGCTGAAGTGTGGAGCTTCAGCCGTGCTCGTAAGTCCACTCCAGCCGGAGAAGGAGTTGAAGGATATAGCTGAGAGAACAAACCCAAAAATTGTGGTAGGAGAAAAGAAATTTTCTGAATCCGGGATTTTTGTTGAAACCAAACCATCCAGTTTCATGGGAGACGATGACTTCTGGAATCTGATCAAATCAAGCCAGCCCGATCCACCTGATGTAGAAATTAATCCGAAAGAGGATGTTGCAGCTATCCTGTTCACAGGTGGAGTTACGGGCGTGCCAAAAGGGGTTATGCTCACCCACTACAATCTAACAACCAACGTTCTTCAGGTTTTGCCATGGCTTCTTGGCGGTGCGGCTGAGGCTGTCAGGGGTTCTGGTTCAGTTTTGCTCGCATCTCCAATCTTCCACTCCTATGGACACTGGGGCATGCATGTGGGGATTTACTGGGCATTCAACCTGCTTATAGTCTCCGATCCGAGAAACTACGATGAAATACTTGGCTATATGAAGAAATACAGCCCGTGGGTTACTGTTGGTGTTCCGGGGCAGTATATGAAGCTCATAAAGAGGGAAATTGAGGGGCTCTGGACCATAAGCGTGTCAGGTTCGGCACCGCTGCCAAAGAGTACTGCAAAGGAGTATGAGAAAAAGGCTGGAATTCCAATAGTTGAAGGTTACGGACTGACAGAAACTTCTCCAGTTACGCACATCAATATCGCAAGCATTGCAAGATTCCTTGGCTTGGATGCTCCAGATAAGACCGGTTCAATAGGTGTGCCAGTTCCAGATACCGATGTTAGGATTGTAAAAGAGGATGGAAGTGAAGCAGATGCGGGAGAGGAGGGAGAGATGCAGATAAAAGGCCCTCAGGTCATGAAAGGATACTGGAACACTGAAGACCCATTTGTTGATGGCTGGTTGCCAACGGGTGATATAGCCTGCATGGATGAGGACGGGTTCTTCTACATCGTTGATAGAGTTAAGGATATGATAAACGTGTCTGGTTATAAGGTGTATTCGAGAGTTGTCGAGGAGGTTCTGCACCAGCATCCCGCTGTTGAGCTGGTTGCGGTGGTGGGAATTCCGGACAAGGAAAGAGAGGGGTCGGAGAGGGTCAAGGCCTTTGTAAAGCTCTTTGACGGAGCATCAGCAACGCCAGATGAAATAAGAGAGTTCTGCAGAGAGAAACTTCCCCCTTATGCAGTCCCTGTTGAGGTTGAGATAAGGGAAAAACTTCCACAGGCAGAAACGCAGAAGATTTTGAAGAGGTTGCTCTTACAGTAGTATTTTTTTGAATTTTTTTACGTTAAGGTTAAATTTATATAGTCCCAAAAAATTTGACTTTAAATACCCTCAAACAACTGATGGGTTATGGCAGACTGACAGAGAGGAAGATAAGGTACATTGTAAGGCACAAACAGAGAGGAAAGAGCAACAGAGAGATAGCGTTTGAGATGAGAGTCAGCATCTCAACAGTAAAGCGAGTATGGTCTTACTGGCTCACACACAAAGAATACTTACCGATAAAGAGGAGGGGAAGGAAGGTGAAGGAATTAAGCGAGAAGGAGAAAGAGATCATAAAGGAAGCTAAAGCAAAGTACAAACTTGGAGCGAGAAGAACTTGAAAGGATAATAGAACAGGTTTATGGAATTCACATCCCACACAACAGAATTCACAAATACCTGCTCGAAGAAGGATTGGCAAAGGAAGAACCAAAGAAAAAGAGGAGAAGAAAGCCATACATAAGGTATGAAAGGGAACATTCGATGTCAGCAGGGCATATTGACTGGTTTGAGAAGGATGGCGTTAAGTTCTGTGCAATCA
>JAPDIX010000076.1 GCA_029259345.1 Archaeoglobi archaeon | reverse complement strand
TCTCTTTTAGTACTTTTTGTAGAACTATTGCATTACACCTGTATTCTTCGTATGCTTCTTTTATGGCTTTTATTTCTTCTTCAGATAGTTCTTTTTTAGGTCTACCTGGTTTTCTTAGTTTGGGAATCTCTCCAGTGTCTTTGTATTGTCTGTAGATCTGGTTTACTCTTCTTGTTGAGATTCCTTCAATCTCTGCTATTATTCTGGTTGGTGTTCCCTTCTCTTTTTCCCTGATTATCCATTTTATCGCCTTCTCGTCAAGTTTCACATAGAGGTTTGTTAGAGTGGGAAATAATTTCGGGAAAAGACACTCCAATATCTGTCAGTCTATCTATTGCCTCATCGCTGAGCATCATCCCTGATTCAGCCGCCCTGATTTCGATGATTGTCTTTATCTCATCCCTGCTGTATGGCTCTGTTGTGATGATCAGCAACCTGTCAAGCAGATCAAGAGGTATGCCATGCGGAGCGGTAATGTCTGTCCCTCTTATCCTTGAAAATCCTCTGTTAGATGCGAGAATTATTATCGGTGCCATCTCAGACTCCATCGCTCTGTTCATGAAGGCGAAAAGCTCAATATCCATCAGATGCGTTTCATCTATGAACAGAACCCCTGGTACAAGCTCCGCCCTACCTTCTTCAACCAGCTTCTTTACCTGCTCATCAACTGCCTGCCTTACCTCATTGTCAACTTCTCTGCTTGGCGGCGAGAACAGGCTGAAAATGCTCGTCCTCCTTGCATTCGCCTCATCAAGATCGTGCAGAGTTACAACATATTCAAACTCCTTCTCCTTCTCTACTTTGCCAGCTGGAACCTCTACAACCTCATAATCTCCTATGTCGTATTTCTTTTTAGCATTCTTACTCTTTCCAAGCTTTCCTATTCTTCCAGTTTCCTTGTCAATCACTATTACATCCCCAACCTCTATTCCCTGAGATATGAACTGCAAGGCAAGTCTACCTCCCACACTAAATGTTCTCTTCTCGTCCTTTGTTGCCAGAGTGAGGGTTGCAGATTCGGGAACTTTCTGAGTCGGGTTGTAGGGATTTGGCACCATGTTGTAGTCGAGTCCAACAACCTCACCCTCAAGAACAGTCCTCGTTTCCCTTATTCTAACTCCTATTGCCTTCCTCATTGCCTGAATGAGGGCTTCAGTTTTTTTCATCTCAGCGCTGTAAAACTCGCTGGCAGAGATGTGGACGAAAGGTATATCTTTGCCAAGTTCTTTACTTATCGCCACCGCTATAGCAGTCTTCCCCGTTCCGGGTGGACCAGCCATTAAAATACCTCTGCCTGCCATTTTACCTGACTGAATTAGCCTTACTATAATTCCTGCTGCCTCTCTTGCTTTCTTTTGCCCCACAAGTCCGTCTGCGATATCCTTGGCCCTCAAATTTTCATCTAATCCCAAACCGCGAATGTGCGAGTGGGCGCTTATCCTCTCAAAAGTCTGGGCAATCTCCCTGATTTCACCCACCATGGTATCACCAAAATTGGTGGAAAAGAAGGACTATATAAATTCTTAACTTGTTTGACTTTGTTTAGCAAAAAATACACAAGACTAAACCCTGATGATGGGGACAGGTGATATAGTTTGTTGAAATTTGGAGGAGAATTCTAAGCTTTGAGTTTTTAGCTAAAAACAAAATTTTTATCCCTCTTGACTCAACTATATACACATGAATCCATTCAAAGTCTTTGCAGGATTCGTTATCCTGATGCTCGGAGTTTCATTGCTTTTTCTAAGCTTGATCCAGACTACTCCAGAGTACGGAGGAGTAATAGTAATATGGCCGTTCCCGATTGTCTTTGCGTCAAGCCCAGATATCGCGACCTTCATGATTCTCGTAGCGGTTATCTTCGTTCTATTACCTTTGCTGTGGAGGTGGTAGTTTGATCGCAATTCTTGCTGCTATCATAATAACCCTTGGGCTTTATCTCATCTTCACCGGACTACGGGAGAAAATCGAAATTTGTGAGGATTATGAGGTTGAAAAGCCGGTTAATGAGGTTAAGGAGAAAAAAAAGGTGAAGGGTGGTGGGGTTATACTAATTGGCCCGATTCCCATCGTGTTAGGGGATAGTAAATATGCAGTTATCTCGTTAGTTCTTGCGATAGCTCTCATGCTACTTTCCATTGCTTTACTCCTTCTTGTGCAGCTATAGGCGATATGCATGAATGAACACATCATAAGGTATTTATTACTGAAAAAATAAGTATTTTGTTGGTGATACTATGGTTGGAGGATATATGGGAAAGATTTTGAAAGTGAATTTAAGTGATGGCACCATAAAAGAGATGTTGACTGACGAAGAAATCGCGGAAAAGTATCTTGGGGGTAAAGGATACGCTGTAAGGCTCTTTTACGATTATATCAATGAGTATGAAAAACTTGGTATCGCGCCAAAAGACATTGACCCCTTTGGGGAATACAATGTCTTGATCTTCGCAACAGGTCCTGCAACTGGTGTTACGGGTTTTCCGGAGTCTGGGAGATACCACGTAATGACGCTCAGAAGTCCTCTTACTGGCGGGATAGGCTCAGCAAACAGCGGAGGTAGATTTGGGCCTTATATGAAATTTGCAGGTTATGACATGCTTATTTTCGAGGGTAAAAGTGATGACCCCGTTTACCTTGAAATAGTTGATGGCAGTGCCGAGATTAAGTGTGCAAAAGACTTGTGGGGTAAGAACACATTTGACACTACAAGGATACTTTCAGATAGAGTTGGAGGGGGCTGTAGCGTAGCTTGCATTGGGCCTGCAGGCGAGAACCTCGTCCACTTTGCGTGCATAATCAACGAAGAGCACAGAGCTGCCGGAAGGACAGGTGTGGGGGCTGTGATGGGCTCAAAAAATTTAAAGGCGGTTGTTGTTAAGGGTGAAGAAAGGCCGGAAGTAGCCAAGCCAGATGAGTTCAAAGAGGCATCAAAAGCCGCGTTGGATAAGGTGAAGCAAAATCCAGTAACTGGAGAGGGCTTGCCGAAATACGGAACCGCTGTGCTTGTCAACGTGATAAACAATGCTGGAGCACTTCCGTATAAGAACTGGCAGGAAGCTTACCACGAAAGGGCGGATGATATTAGCGGTGAAACGATGGAAGCTAAATATCTTAGAAAGCGTGTTGCATGCTGGGGCTGCGCGATTGGATGTGGAAGAGCTACGGAAGTAAAAACCGGCCCCTTCAAGGTGCTGAACACGGAAGGGCCTGAGTATGAATCAATCTGGTCTCTTGGAAATGACACAGCGGTCATAAACCTCGAAGCAATCATCAAGGCGAACCACTTCTGTGACGAACTCGGTTTGGATACAATCACCATGGGGTCAACGATAGCCTGTGCAATGGAGCTTTACGAGAAAGGATATGTTAAGGATGAAGACTTACAGGGACTCGATCTGTCATTTGGAAATGATGCGGCGATGGTAGAGGCAGTATGGAGAACGGCCTATAAATCTGGTTTCGGCAAATACTTGGCTCTTGGAAGCAAAAGATTGGCAGAAATATTTGGTGCTCCCGATCTATCAATGAGTGTCAAAGGACTGGAAATGCCCGCATACGACCCGAGAGGAATTAAGGGGATAGGTCTGAATTATGCAACTGCAAACAGAGGTGGTTGCCACGTTTCCGGTTACACAGTCTCGCCAGAAGTTATTGGATTGCCGGAGAAGATTGATCCGCTAACGTATGAGGGTAAGGCTGCTTGGGTTAAAGCCTTCCAGGACTTCACGTGTGTGGTCAACTCAGCGGTAAACTGTCTGTTTACCACCTTTGCCTTGGGTGCTGACGACTATGCTGTACTACTCTCAAAGGTTACAGGATGGGATTTGAACACTGAAGAGGTAATGAAGATTGGAGAGAGAATATACAACCTCGAAAGGCTCATTATAAACAAGTATGGCTTTGATGCCAAGGACGACACACTGCCAAAGAGGTTGCTTCAGGAACCACTCAGAGAGGGGCCAGCCAAGGGGCAAGTTATCGAACTTGACAGAATGAAAGAAGAGTACTACCAGCTTAGAGGATGGATTGATGGAAGACCATCAAAAGAAAAGCTGAAGGAACTAGAAATACCTTAAATTTTTTTACTGAATTTCTTCAATTATTTTGTTCATCTCTTCTGCCTTGCTTCTCAGAATTTCCAGTGCTTTTCTCATCACAACTCTTAAGGGTAAAGCTCCAGTGGCTTCAACCGTGAAAAGGAAGTTGTTTGTTTCATTGATCTTTACAGCATTCTGTTCGCAGACTTTGACACATTCCATGCAGAGGGAACAGTTCAGCACATCTTTAACTGCGATTCTGTCCTCCTCAGCCTCCAGCACACCTCTCGGACATGCCTCTACGCAATCCTTACATATATTGCAATCCTCAGTAATTTCTATCTCGGGGATTATCTTGTAAACACATACCGATACCGGTTGAAACTTTACGTGCTCTTTTCCTGTCCCAAGCCTTGCAACAGCCTCCAACATCAGCTGTTGACCCTCATATAGTTCAAGGACTGGAATGTTGTCTATTGCAAAGGTGGTTTCCGGGTCATCACTTATAAAATCTCCTGAATAGACGACCTTTGGACCCTCAACGTTCAGTCTGAAGGAAATCTGACAGTTTGGGCAACCTTCACCGCCACATGCACACTCGTTCTGCATGTTGAATCTCTCGAGATCTGTTTTTATCGGAAGCATTGCGAGGCGATGGGATATGACCTCATCATACAGGTAGCTTGAGTTCACATAGAAGTCAACGTAATCAACAGCGAGAACTGGGACATCAGCTTTCATCGCTCTCCTGAAAGAGTTGGCTAAAGCTGGCGAAACGTTTTTGAGAATAAATCTGATTTTAAATTCGCTCTCTTCTAGAATTTCAATTTCGGGCTCCATCAAACTCTCCTGCCTCTCTTTCCACCTGGAGGCCTCGTACCATCATGCGGGATTGGGGTAACATCCTCGATTCTGCCAATCTTGAGCCCTGCTCTTGCAAGCGCCCTTATTGCTGCCTGAGCCCCAGGGCCCGGTGTTGTGTGTTTGTTTCCGCCGGGTGCTCTAACCTTTATGTGGACACCCTCAATTCCCTTCTCTTTTGCAACCGCAGCAGCCCTGAGTGCAGCTTGCATCGCCGTGTATGGGTTTCCTTCATCCCTGTCAGCCTTCACAATCATACCACCGCTTATCCTCGTAATGGTCTCACTTCCGGTTATATCTGTTATCGTAATGATGGTGTTGTTGTAGGATGAAAAGATGTGAGCAATACCCCACTTACCCCCTTTCTTCTTCTCAGCCATTATACCACCTCATCTTCTCAGCCATTATACCACCTCAGTTTCAGTTTTTGAAAGGGGAGAGTTCTTGTATAACGATATTTTACTCTCAAGGTCTCTTGTAACAATGAAACTTGGAGATGTGACCCTCCTACCATCAACTGCTACGTGACCATGGATTATGAACTGTCTTGCCTGCTTTATTGTCTTTGCAATTCCCTGCCTGTAAACCATGGTCTGGAGCCTTCTTTCAAGGAAGTCTTCTACGGAAAGATTGAGAATATCGTCAAGTGTTGCGTTCTCAGGCAGAATACCCATCTTGTAGAGTTTTCTGATAACAGTCTGCGCCTTTGCCTTCGCAATTTCTCCCTCCTTTCCCGGGAGGTCTATCTCTGCCAAGAGGTCTCTTGCAACTCTTCTGTACTTTCTCAAAATGTTCTGGAACCTCCAGAGTTCTCTCTTGTTCCTTAGCCCGTATTTTATAACGAGCTGCACTTCTTTTTCAAGTCTCGCCTTGTCCCATGGATGTGTTGGGGTTGTGTATTTCTTTCTATGCCTCTTTGGATCACCCACAAAATCACCTCTTTCTCCTTATAACTCCAACAGTTCTACCGAATCTTCCAGTAGACCTTGTCCTCTGCCCCCTAACTTTCTTTCCCTTAGCATGCCTGACTCCTCTGTAGCACTTCATCTTAATCATTTTCTCAATATCGAGCATCCTTGCAAAATCAACATCTTTCGAGAACAGATGTAAATCTTTCCCTGTATGCGGGTCTTTCCTTCTGTTGAGCAACCATGATGGCAAAGACTCTATATTTTCTTCTATGAAGCTTTTGATTTTTTGTATTGTCTCGTCGTCAAGCTCTCCGAGTTTTGCCCTTCCATCCACTTCCAACTCGTTGATTATGCATCTCGCCGTCCTTAACCCAACTCCCTTTATCCCAGTTAGAGCGAACATTAAGTTCTTATTTCCGTCAAGGTCCGTATCAGCAATTCTCACGATATGCTTGAACGTCATAACATCACCGCTAAGAAAACGGACTCCTCTAAGGATATTTAAAGGTTATGTGCTGAGCGGAATTGAAGCGAAGTTTAACATGATCTTTGAAATTTTATCTGACAATTTCTGGTCTTACGATCCAGAGTATTCTCCATTCTCCTTCACTTTCTTCCCTCTCAAGACATACCACTCCGCCAAATCTGAAGCTTATGGCATCAAGTTCCTGATTGCCAGCGATCAGATAGTTCGCAAGTTTTGACAGATGGGGTAAATGCCCTACGAGTATAATGTCTTCTCTTATGTCTCTAATTCTCTCAACCCACACGTCTATTTCTGCCAGCGGTTCAAGTCCATCAGCCTCCTCAATCTCAACGCCAATGTGCTTTGCCAGTATCTCAGCAGTTTGTAAGGCTCTAAACTTTCCGCTGTGGAAGATCTTTGTAACTTCAATTCCAATCTTTTTCAAAAACTTACCAACAGCTTCAACTTCTGATTTACCCTCATTGGAAAGTGACCTCTCTGGATCCTCCTCCTTTGGTTTTGCCTTACCATGCTGGACGAGATACAGTTTCATAATACAGGCTTGTGGTTGGTGCAGTTAAAGTTAATGCAATCTCTCCTGAACTGCATAGGAGATCACAGTTAAATAATAAAAAATTAGATATATGTCTATCTACAACACACATACATGAAAAAGCTTGTGGTAATACCCACACTTCTACTCGTAGTCTATGTCATGGTGGCGCACAGCTATCTTAACCTTCTTGCCCCCTTCAGTGGGAGCTTGTGGAAGCAGAGTGATGAGAAAGTGGTTCTCAATCCCTACGGGTATGTCGAGGTTTACTATGATGAGTATGGAGTCCCCCACATCATCGCGGAGAACGAGAAGGCCATGACTTTCGCTGTTGGCTACATCCACGCCAAAGACAGACTCTTCCAGATGGATTTACATAGAAGAATGATGAGGGGAGGGCTGAGCGAGGTATTTGGAGAGAGCTTTTTCGATTCCGATGAGTTCCACATCAAAATGGACTTTGCTGGGGCTGCTGAAGCTTCTTGGAAGTTGATAAAGGAAACAGAGCTTGGTGAGATGCTTATAGCGTATAGTGAAGGTGTAAACTACTACATGGATCACAATGATCTGCCAGTTGAGTTCAAACTTGCAGGATACAGACCTGAAAAGTGGACACCACAGGACACTTTGATTATTGGAAAGGAGATGGCTTGGAGTTTAACTGGCGATTTCTGGGACTTGAAGAGGGCTTTAATAGTTGAAAAACTTGGTGAAAGTGCTTTAGAGCTATATCCGGACTACATGAACCACAGTTATCCGATAATCAGGACTGGAGTTGTGAACAAATCACTGTTGGACTGGCTCAAACCCTTTGAGGCTAAGGACGGGATAGGGTCGAACAACTGGGTAGTTTCGGGGAAATTCACTGCTAATGGAAAGCCTATTCTGGCTAACGACCCTCACCTTCTTCTCATGGCTCCTCCAGTGTGGTATGAATTGCATCTTCAGCTCAAAGGGGAAAATGTGAGAGGAGTGACTCTCCCCGGAGTTCCTGTTGTGATAATCGGAATGAATGACTATGTGGCGTGGGGGTTCACAAATGTTGGGGCTGATGTGATAGATTTCTATTATTATCTGTGGAAAGATGGAAAATATTACTACAAGGGGCAGTGGTTTGAGCCGCAGAAGGAAATCAGAACGGTGAGGGTTAAGACTGATGGCGGGTATGGGTATGAGGAGAGAAAAGTCGTTGTTGAAAAAACCGTTCACGGACCTCTGATTGACAAGTATGGTTCGAAGGTTGCAGTGGCTTGGACTGGATTGACGGCAACGACTGAATCCATTGCTTTGTACAAGTACAATCACGCACACAACATTACAGAGTTCATGGATGGGTTGAGATACTTCGATGTCCCGGCACAGAACGTTGTCTATGCTGACATTTACGGGAACATCGTGTATTACCCAGCTGGGAAATATCCCATAAGGTCGATTGACGGAAATGAAGTTCCCGGAAACGTCATCTTCAACGGTTCTGCTGGGGAAGGGGAGTGGAAGGGTTTTAGTCCCTATGGAATCTCAACGTGGGAGGGTTTCATTCCCTTCGAGGAAATTCCTCACCTTATAAACCCAGATTACGTTGCAACAGCCAACCAGAGGGTTATTTTTGGATACCAGCATTACTTGGGGGATTCAATGTATTTTGCTGATCCTTACAGAGGAATGAGAATTTACGAGATGCTGGATGGAGCTGTAAACTCGGGAATGAAGATAACACCTGAATTCTTCATGAAAATGCAGAGGGATGTTTACTCAAAGCCCGCAGAATTCTTCGTCCCCTACATTCTTCAGGCTGAAGGAAAAATGAGCGAGAAAGATATAGAGTATGTTGAAGAGCTGAAGGGCTGGGATTTCAGAATGGAGAGGGACTCAAGAGCTGCTTTGATCTTCTCGATATGGCTCGATAACTTCATGAATGAAACCTTCAAGGATGAGTTCTACCATGCTGGGCTCGATAAAAGCTTCTATCCCCACCTCTACATCCTCCAGAATCTGCCTGCAGAAAGCAGGTGGTTTGATAACATCCAAACACCTGAAAAGGAGACAAGAGAGGATATAGCAGCGAGGGCAATGGAAATGACTGTGAAAGAAATTGAGGAGAAGGGATACACGGTTTACGGGGACTACAACAGACTTAACATAGAACATCCCTTTAGCAGTGTTGTGAAATTCTTCAATTACCCATCCATGCCTATGAACGGATCAACCTACACGGTGTTCAACTTCAGAAGAGCTGTTGATTGGGGGACTGGAGTTTCGCAAGCTGGTAGCAGCTGGAGGATGATTGTAAACTTTGACGAAAACTATTGTGTAATACCGGGTGGCAATTCAGGGAACCTCTTCTCGAAGCATTACTCTGATCAGCTTGAAATGTGGGCGAATGGCAAATACAAACCCCTCGATTTCGAGATTAGAGGAGAGAAAGTCATCTTTGAGGTGAGCAGATGAGAGATGAAATCAAGCTTTTGGCAGGTTTTATTATTGGTCTTGCAGTCTCCTATTTCCACTGGGTAGGGCTGATAATTGGAGGGTTTGCTGTTGGTGTAGCTACAAGGAGTTTGAGGGTTGCTCTGGTGTCAGGCGTCATCTTTGGCACCGTGGTATGGCTCGCATTTGTTGCAATGCTCTCGGCAAACGGGATGGCTGACAAGTTTTTCGCAATGTCTCCTCTACAGTACGTCAGCCTTTTGCTGACAGTAATCGCCACAACAATCTCGGCATCTATCACAAACTTTTTTTCAAGCCCCTCACAACACAAAATGTGAAAGGATTACCACCATCACTGAGGAGCAGAAAAAGATATATTGCCTTCAGAATTATAGCAGAGAAGGAAGTTGACGAAAGGTCACTTTCACGAGCACTGATGGACAGCATGATCTCCCTGTTTGGCGAGTGCTTTGCGGCAGGAAGCGGAATAAGGCTGGAGTACTTTGACGGGCAAAAAGGAATAATTAGGTGCTACAGAGAGGCGCTGGAAAAAGTGATGGTGGCCTTTACGCTGATTGATAGGGTTGGTGAGGTGAAGGTAATCCCGCTGACCGTAGGAGTCAGCGGAACAATAAAAAGGTGTAAAAGAAAGTATTTGGAGGTGTAGATATGCATTTACCCCAGATGGGATATGATAGGGCAATTACAGTCTTCAGTCCAGATGGCAGGTTGTTTCAGGTAGAGTATGCGAGAGAGGCTGTAAAGAGAGGAGCTACGGCAATTGGAATAAAATGTAAGGATGGTGTCATACTTATTGCTGACAAGAGGGTTGGCAGTAAGCTTCTCGAAGCAGATACCATCGAGAAAATATACAAGATTGACGAACACATCTGCGCCGCAACTTCAGGACTTGTGGCGGATGCGAGAGTCTTGATTGACAGGGCGAGGATAGAGGCTCAGATTAACCGCCTCACCTACGACGAAAGTATAACTGTCAAGGAGCTGGCGAAGAGAATATGTGACTTCAAGCAGCAGTATACACAGTATGGTGGCGTGAGACCTTTTGGTGTCTCCCTTTTGATTGCAGGCGTTGATGAGGTTCCCAAGCTATATGAAACGGATCCAAGTGGCGCTCTTCTTGAATATAAGGCTACGGCAATTGGAATTGGCAGGAATGCAGTCGTTGAGTACTTTGAAAAAGAATATAATCCAGACATTGGCTTTGATGAAGCGCTGATTCTTGGTCTGGTGGCGATGGGTAAAGCGATAGAAAGTGAGATCTCGGCTGAGAACATCGAGGTTGGATATGTCAAGTTAGAGGACAGACAGTTCAGAGATATGAGTGCTGAGGAACTTGCACCATATGTGGACAAAGCGAATGAGAAAATAAGAGAGGAATTGAAGAAGTAAGGTATTATGGTATCTCTCGACAAAGCTGTAATTGCGAGACTTCGAAAAGGAGGAGAAGAATACGAGGTTCTTGTTGATCCTTACCTTGCAAGAGACCTTAAAGAGGGCAAGGATGTGAACTTTGAGGAACTGCTAGCTGCTGAGGAAATATTCAAAGACGCAAAGAAGGGAGAAAGAGCATCCTCTGAGGAACTTAGGAAGTCGTTTGGCACGGAAAACATATATGAGGTTGCGAAGAAGATGATACTGGAAGGTGAAGTGCAAATAACGGCGGAGCAGAGAAAGGAGATGCTTGAAGCGAAAAAGAAGCAGATAATCACGGTCATAAGCAGAAACGCCATTGACCCAAGGACTAACGCCCCACACCCTCCCAGTAGAATTGAGAGGGTTCTGGAAGAGGCAAAGGTTCACATTGACATCTTCAAGCCAGTAGAGGCACAGATAAAGGATATCGTAAAAGCACTGAAGCCAATACTTCCGCTTAAATTCGAGGAGACTGAAATCGCCATAAAGATACCGCCCGAGTATACAGGAAAGGCAATTTCTGCACTTTACAACTTCGGAGGGATAACGAAGGAAGAGTGGCAAAAGGACGGAAGTTGGATATGTGTAATGCGAATCCCTTCTGGAATGTATGGGGAACTTATGGATTTGCTTGGTAAGGTTGCCAAAGGAGAAGCTCTAACAAAAGTTTTGAGGAGGATAGGATAATGAGAAAAATAGTTCTTCCCGGAGATTTGCTCTCAACAAACCCAAGGGCGGCTGGCTATGGTACTTATGTTGAGAATGGGAAAGTTTACGCTAAGATAATCGGACTTTTTGATGAAACAGAAACTCACGTTAGGGTAATACCCCTTAAGGGTAGATACTACCCCTCGATTGGTGATGTTGTTTTGGGTATAGTAAGAGAAGTTGCAGCAAATGGATGGGTTGTTGATATATACTCTCCATATCAGGCATTTCTGCCTTCCAGCGAAAATCCAGAGATGAAACCAAACAAAAAGGCAAATGAGGTGCTTGATATTGGCGATGCTATTATTGCTAAGGTTCTCAACATTGACCCAAAAATGAAGGTTACACTGACGATGAAGGATAGGATATGCAGGCCAATACGGTTCGGCAGAATTGTTGCCATAAATCCCGCAAGAGTTCCGAGGGTTATAGGGAAGAAGGGGAGTATGATAAAGCTGCTTAAAAGTGAGTTAGATATCCAGATTATCGTCGGGCAGAACGGCCTTATATGGGTTAACGGCGATCGGAGAAAAGTTTCAATTGCTGAAGAGACTATTTATTTAATCGAAGAAGAAGCCCATACGGAAGGTTTGACGGATAGAGTTGCTGAATTTATTAAAAGGAGGAAGTCAAATGTCGGAATTCAATGAAAAACCCGAAAAGTTAATCGCTGATGGTTTGCGCCTTGACGGACGAAAATTCGACGAGCTTAGACCGATCAAGATCGAGGCCAGTGTTCTGAAAAGGGCTGACGGATCATGCTACCTTGAAATGGGAAAAAACAAGGTGATAGCGGCAGTTTATGGGCCGAGAGAGGTACATCCGAGACATCTCCAGGATCCGAGCAAAGCAGTGATTAGATATAGATACAATATGGCTCCTTTCAGTGTCGAAGAAAGGAAGAGGCCGGGACCGGATAGAAGAAGCATTGAGATATCTAAGGTGAGTAAGGAGGCTTTTGA
Source organism: Archaeoglobi archaeon (assembly GCA_029259345.1). Lineage (GTDB taxonomy): Archaea > Halobacteriota > Archaeoglobi > Archaeoglobales > Archaeoglobaceae > Archaeoglobus. The sequence goes on along the minus strand of JAPDIX010000076.1, from coordinate 12,860 downwards.
GGCTGTTATAATGAAAGAACTTTTTCCGAGAAGTGCTATAGACATTTTTGTGGAAGTTCTGCAGGCTGATGCTGGGAGCAGGACTGCTTGCCTGAATGCTGCGAGTGTAGCTCTGGTGGATGCTGGCGTGCCGATGAAGGGCATGATAACTTCTATTGCTGTGGGAAAAGCAGACGGACACCTTGTCCTTGATCCTATGAAGGAGGAGGATAATTTTGGAGAAGCTGACATGCCCTTTGCCTTTCTGATAAGGAATGGAAAGATTGAGTCCATTGCCCTGCTTCAGATGGATGGCTGCATGACGAGGGATGAGATTAGGCAGGCTTTGGAACTTGCTAAAAAAGGAGCCTTAAAGATATACGAAATGCAGAGGGAAGCAATACTGAAAAGATATTTGGAGGTTGGAGAGGAGATGGATGAAATAGCAGAGGGGAGAGAAGATGTCTGAAGACATTCTTGTTGATATTAAGAGGGATTACGTTCTCTCAAAGCTCAGAGATGGAGAGAGGATTGATGGAAGAGGATTTGACGAGTTCAGAAATGTTGAGATAATACCTAATATCGTTGAAAAGGCAGAGGGTTCTGCACTTGTGAAACTGGGAAACACGGAGGTTGTTGTCGGAGTGAAAATGCAGCCCGGAGAGCCATATCCAGACACACCGGACAAGGGTGTAATAATAGTAAACGCAGAGCTTGTACCGCTTGCATCTCCAACCTTTGAACCTGGCCCGCCGGATGAGAACTCGATAGAGTTGGCAAGGGTTGTTGATAGGGGGATAAGAGAGAGTGAGGCTGTGGATCTGTCGAAACTTGTGATAGAGGAAGGTGAGAAGGTCTGGATAGTTTTTGTTGACATTCACGCTCTGGATGATGATGGTAACCTGCTTGATGCCTCAGCCTTGGCCGCGATTGCTGCATTGCTGAACACGAAGGTACCAGCAGAGAGATTCGAATTAGGAGAAGACCACATACTTCCAGTTAGGGATCTACCTGTTTCAGTTACATCGCTGATCGTAAACAACAGATACCTTGTTGATCCTTGCAGAGAAGAAATGAGTGTTGGTGAGAACACGCTTACAATTTCAACCGATCAGGAGGATAACATCGTAGCGATGCAGAAAAGTGGTGGATATTTGCTTGATGAGAAGCTGTTTGACGATCTTCTTGATGTGAGCGTTAAATGTGCGAGGAAGCTGAGGGAGAAACTCAAGGAGATATAGTCTCATCTTTTTCCTCCACACTTTTTGCAAGAATATAAGCTCCGGCAAGGAAGGCAAGAATCCCTATTGCAGCGGAGAGTATCCTATCCATTTTAAACTCCAGTTTCAGATTCAGAAGAAGGGGGTAAAGAAGGAAGACAAGGAGAGAGAAAATGAAAGCCTGAAGATAAGAAACGTAACATCTCTCGCATGGAACATCGTTGACCCTTACTGCTCTCACTGACTCCCAGTTTCCATGGAGAATCTCTGCAGTTACGTAGAGCCATGTGACAATCAAAATCGGCTCTACACTGCCGGTATATGACGAGAAGGCAGCATGAATGCTCTCCGCAACACCTCTGAATCCGAGGGCGTAAAGTGTGTCAATAAACCCCTCAAAAATCTCGGACTCGGGCAAGATGGGGGAGAGGTTGAAGAAGACCAGAAGGGAGTAGAAATAGAAGTTGAATGGTTTTCTGAAAAGAAGACCGATTAGGGGTATTACAAAAAGCAAGAGTTCAGTGGGGTATGGAATAAAGTATCTAAGTGGTGATGAAGCAAAGCTGTTGTAGGTGATGTATGCAGCAACTTCAGCAATTAAAAAGTTAACCAAGTATATCATCTCGCAACACCCACCATAACTTTCTCAACAGGTTTGCCAGCCTCCACATCTATAACGTTAACACCAGCAGCCCTCAAACTGCGCTCCGCACTCTCCTCCATTGCTTTAACCACTGTAGAAGCGAGTGTGTCGGCCTCAACCACAGATTTAATGGTAATAACAGAAACCGGCAGTTTTAACCTGCCAATCGCTCGTATGGCAGATTTGGTTGGGTTGCTGTATTCGGCTCTCGTGATGAAAATTGAAGCGGGTTTAACAGCTTCGATATACTTCTTGGCTTTGTCGAGAGCAACTCCAAAGTCCTCTTGCCTCTCAGCCACATCGAGCTTCATCAGGGTGGAGTATATCTTGTTGAACTGCCTTTTTCCGGACTCAGGATAGAGAACAATACCGTGGCCAACAACATAGAGCCCCACCTTATGCCCTCTCGTTGCGAAAAAATATGAGAGAGAGGCTGCAACTTCAATTGCAGTCTCAAAGCAATTTCTTTTGATATCGCCATGCAACATGTATGGATTCGCGTCGAGGAATATCCAGACGGCTTTCTTCCCCTCCCTTTCGAACTCATTCACCATCAACTCTCCAACTTTTGCTGTAGCTTTCCAGTTTATGAACTTCAGCGGATCGCCGTAACTATACTTGCGAATCTCTCTAAAATCTGTTCCCGGAACACCCACCTTTGAAACGTCAATCTCAGGGATTGGCTTTCTCGCCACACCCCTCCTCACCACAACCCTCCTTATCTTGTAAATCCTGCTCTTAACTTCAATCTCTTCTCCCAAATTCAATTTTCTTCTGACCCTTCTTGTTGCGAAAATGTTCTCAGACTCAATCAAAAACTCTCCCAAGCTGTAATTTCCCCTCTTCATCGGAACGCAGACGTATTTGATCTCTACGCTGCCAATCCCTGCCACGAATGCAGCTTTCGCATTTGATCCTTCGATGAGTTCAAAAGAATTGGGTAAAACGTGCATGGCCTTTAATATTCCAAATCCGATGAATTTGAGCTTTATAGACGCTGATAGAGGCTCTCCAACCCGCTCTCCGCCTTCAAGCTTTACGGAAATTACGCTAACTCTAAAGGGAATGTTCGGAAATGCCAGAATTAGGAGAGGTAGAATTGCGATCCAGAGCAAATCGACGGACGTAAATAAGACTGAAAGGGTAAGGAGGAAGATAGAGGTGACTACAAGGTTTTTGCTGACCCTTCTAAGCTTCATACTTGGGTACCTTCACTTTACCGAGGATGTCCTTTACGACCTCCTCCGCCCTTAAACCCTCAACGGCATACTCGAACTTGAGAATTATCCTGTGACTCAACGCCTCAACAGCAACCCTTTTAACGTCATCGGGAATTACATAATCTCTACCGTCTATAACAGCCAGAGCTCTGCTCAGTTTGAGTAAAGCCAATCCACCGCGCGGGCTTGAACCAAGCTCAACAAGTTCGTGTCCCCTCGTCTCTCTTACAAGCTCAGAAATGTATTCCAGAATTTTTCTGTCTACATAAACATCTTCAACAGCTCTCTGCATTTTCTCGAAGGCAGAAAGAGGGATTATTGGATCAACGTCCTCAGTTGGATCGTCTTTTCTCCAGTTCATTCTCCTTCTGAGTATTTCAATCTCCTCATCAATAGTCTCTGGATATCCGGGACTAATTCTGAGCATAAACCTGTCCATCTGAGCTTCAGGGAGAGGATACGTCCCTTCCTGCTCGATGGGGTTTTGAGTGGCTATTACGAAAAAGGGGGGCTTGAGCCTGTATGTTTCGCCCTCAACCGTAACCTGCTTTTCCTCCATCGCTTCAAGCAGTGCTGCCTGAGTTTTTGGAGGGCTTCTGTTTATCTCATCAGCAAGAAGAACATTGGTGAATAAAGGCCCTTTGACAAATTCAAAACCATTACCTCGCCATATTTTTACCCCGATTATGTCTGATGGAAGCAAATCTGGTGTGAACTGTACTCTCCTGTATTCTGCACCAATAACCCTCGCAAAAATCTTTGCAAGGAGGGTTTTTCCCAATCCCGGATAATCCTCAAAAAGAATGTTTCCATTTGTCAGAGCGGCAGCGAGCATTTTCTCAACAAGCTCTTTGCTCCCAACATAAACGTCACACACGGCGTTGATTATTCTGGAACAGATGTCAGAGATTTCTTTCATATTTCCAGTAGCTCTTCCGATTATATTTATGTTTCTGATAGGAAGTATCAAATACCAGAGAGAGGTAGTTCAAACGTGGACCTCGCTGAACTTTACAAGGAAATGGGAAAGCACTCCTGGAAAATACTTGATGCTATCTTCAAGAATCTTTGGGATTATGAATACGTTCCAATCCAGCTCATAGCCTCGCAGGCCAGAATTGGAGAAGAGAAAGCAAGAAATATTCTAAGATATCTGTCTGATCTGCGCATCGTTCAGAATAAACAGACAGAATATGAAGGTTCCACATTCACGTTCTTGGGTCTGAGCCTTTACTCCCTAAACAGACTCGTAAGAAAAGGACATATTGAGGCAATAGGAAAGAAGATGGGTGAAGGGAAAGAAAGTGCAGTTTTCAACTGCTATTCTGAAAAATATGGCGAGTGTGTTGTGAAATTTCACAAGGTTGGACATACAAGCTTCAAAAAGGTAAAAGAGAAAAGAGATTATGGTGACCTCCATTTTTCGATTCTTGCCATAAGGTCAGCCAGAAATGAATATAGAGCTCTTAAAAAGCTTCAGGGACTGGCAGTGCCGAAGGTTTACGCTTGGGAGGGAAACGCTATCCTCATGGAGCTAATCGAAGCAAAAGAACTATACAGAGTTAGGGTAGAAAACCCAGAAGATGTTCTGGATATGATCATCGAGGAGGTTGCAAAGTTTTATCGCAGGGGTATTGTGCACGGAGACCTGAGCCAGTATAACGTCCTTGTTAGCTCAGAGGGGATATGGATAATAGACTTCCCACAGAGCGTTGAGGTTGGGGAGGAGGGCTGGAAAGAGATGCTTGAGAGGGACATCAGAAACATTGTAACGTATTTTAACCGGACTTATCGCATGGAAAAGGATATTAATTCTGTATTAGATAGGATTATGCAAGAATGAGTGTGGTATTCGGGGTAGATATCGTAGGTGGTTCGGTTCACGGGAAAATTAAGCCGAGATACGCTGTTGTAGTTTTGGAAGACGGTAGTGAGTCTGAAAAGATAGTTTCAAGAAGCAAACTTTTCAGAATGGTTAAAGAGAAAAAACCTGAAATCATAGCTGTTGACAATATTTACGAGGTCTTTAAAAGTAAAGAGGAACTCATCTTCTTCCTGAAGAATGCCCCCGCGAAGACCAAGCTGGTGCAGGTTACAAGCAAAGGATCTTCCCTGCCAAGTCTGTCCAAGAGGTTTGGGCTTAAGATCAACATAAGAAATCCAGTTGATGAGGCGAGGGCGTGTGCATATCTTGCTAGCTTCGGAATTGGTAACGAAATTTCGGTGTTTACGGATAAAACAAAAATCACGGTTTCAAGGAACAGAAGCTTGGGAAAGGGGGGCTGGAGGCAGAAAAAGTATGGCAGAAAGATTCACGGTTCTGTCAGGATGGTTTACAGAGAAATCAGAAACAAGCTGGCAGAGATGGGTTTTGAGTTTGTGGAGGACGTTAAAAGTGGTTATGGTGGCATATCCAAGGGAATCTTACTCGTCAACGCAACGAGGGAGGAGGTGCCGATCAACTCCTTCAAAACGAGAGACGTTCAGGTGAAGGTGGAGGCTGTCGAGAAGGAGAAGATAGAGTTCATACCGCTGACAAAAACCCTTCGATACACCATTGTCGGTATAGACCCAGGAACAACTACAGCAGTGGCAGCGGTGGATTTGAGGGGGAATCTGGTGGATGTTAAGAGCAAAAAGGGCTGGAGCACTGGAGAGGTGGTCGAGTTTATATCCTCTCTTGGAAAACCCGTTGTCGTTGCAACGGATAAAAGTAACACTCCTGAGTTTGTTTCGAAAATAAGGGCATCGTTTAACGCTGTGCTCTACACACCAAAGGATGATTTGAGTGTGGATAAAAAGAAGGGGTTGACAGCAAAATATCGCGTGCTCAATGACCACGAGAGGGATGCGCTCGCTGCAGCAATTGACGCCTATAACAGCTATAAGAGCAAGTTCAGTAACATAGAAAAGAGATTACCGGCTGGGATGGACTCAGATAGGGTTAAGGCTGAAATAATAAGGGGTACACCGTTCAGAGACGTGTTTGCCAGTCATATTAAGGAAGAGAAGGCAGTCAAAAAAGCCCAGAGCAACGGTGTAAGCAGAGAGGAGGTTTTGAAGAGGGACAGGTTGATTGAGGAGCTTAAAGAGGAGAACAGAATCCTCTCGAAAAGGATTTCAGAGCTCAAAAATGAGATAGAGAAATTAAGGATGCGCTTGAGTGTGATTTCACGAGAGGAGCACGAGAAGGTCAGGAGAGACAACTACATCAGAAATCTTGAAAACGAGATTCGCGGACTGAAGGAGAGGTTAAAGGAGAAAGATAATGAGATTGCCATGCTTAAGCAGAAGATTGAACTGTTAAGGAGAATGAAAATGCTTGAATTTCAGGGTTGGAAGGAAGTGAAGGTTCTCAGAAAGTTCACAAAGGATGAGGTTGAAAGGGCTGAAAAAGAGCTTGGAATCTCAGAGGGTGATATTGTCTGCATCCTCGAGTCGAGTGGCGGTAGTGCTGCAATAGCTGAGATGTTATGCAGTAAGGGGATTAGAGCGGTAATAATCAGCAGCGAAATGTCTCATCTTGCTGCTGAGACGTTTGATTCCTACAACATTCCAAAAATTTCCTTTGATGAGGTCGAGATGCTGATAGGAGAGGATATTGCTGTCGTCAACGCAGAGAAATTTGAGGAGGTTTATGAAAGAAAAATGGAGGAGATAAAAAGGAAAAAAGTTGAAAACCTCGAAAAGCTTGTTGAGGATTACAAGAGGAGAAGGGTGATGTAAGAATGCGACTTCTTTTTTCCTCAATGTTCTTCTACGAGTACTCTACGGACATGATCGCCAAGGCTGTTGACCTTGCAGAGTATGACGGAGTAGAATTCTGGCCAGAAACTCCACATTTCTGGGTGGATAGAGATTTGGAGAAACTGGAATGTTTTTTAGACTATGAAATGGCAGTACATTCACCTGTTCTTGATTTAAATCCTGTTTCCGTGAACAAGGATCTGTGCGACCTTACTCTGCGGGAAAGTCTGTATGCGGTCTCGCTTGCAGCAAAAATGAAAGCCTGGCCAGTTACGGTTCATGCGGGTAAGAGAAGCGCGGCAAGAGAGCCAGTGTGGGCTGACTATCTGTCTTTGAACAGGTATTTGAGAATTCTAAGCAGGTATGCGAGAATAAAGAGGGTTGATGTGGGGTTGGAGAATTCAGAGAATAGGATAAATAACCTGTGCAAAAAGGCAGACGAGGTTAAAGAGTTTGTTGATGCCAATGATATCAAATTTACACTCGACATCAAGCACGCACTGCTTAACGGGGGGGTTGACGAGTTTGTCGAACTTCTCTTTGACAAGATTTGCAATATTCACGTCAGCTTCTATGATGAGAACGGAAGACACGTGCAGCCGAGTAAAGGAAAAGCTGTGAAGGAGGCTTTGGAGAAAATTGCAGATCTGGGATATAGTGGGACTGTTAACGTTGAGCTTGATGATCTCGGCATCGGGAACATGGATTTTATGAAGAAGGTTGAGATTCTGAGGAAGGAGGGACGTTTTGTCGAGAAGTTTTTTGGTTGAGGTTATTTACTTGTTGCAGTTATATAAACCCCAGAAATAGTTACTATACCACCTATGACTGTGAAAATGTCTGGAACCTCGTTCAGTGCATAGAAAGCAAATATTGCTGTAAATAAAGGGACGAGATAAACATAAACGGCAACACTCGTCGAGTCTGAATCTGAAAGGGCGTAATACCACACAACGTATGCAAAAACTGAACATAGAATGGAAAGATAAAGCAGTGATATTGCGGTCTCAAAACTAAAAGAAATTGGGTTTGCAAACCCACTCCACATAGCGAACGGGATCAGGAACACCGTTCCAAGGGCAAAGGCGTATGCTGTCAGAGTTTCGTGATCGTATTTCAAAAGCATTTTTGAGCCAAGCAGTGTATAAATCGCCCACAGAAGGCCATCAATTATCATAAGGCCATCTCCGAAAAATGTTTCTGATGTGAAAAAGTCCATCTTGCCTTTAGAGACTATTAAAATAACACCTGCAAAGGAAATGAATACTCCAAAAATCTTTCTTGCATCTGCTTCTCCCTTCATAAACCCCCATATTGCAACAAAAACTGCAGACGTGTTGATTAGGATTGCAGCATTTGTGGCTGTTGTGTATTCAAGAGCCAAAAACTGGAAAGCGTAGAGCAGAGACACACCGGATAGGGCAAGAACTGAAATATACAACCAGTCTTTCGGGCTTATCCTGCCAAAACCCTTCCTCCAGACGACCCACGCGAGCAGAATAGGTGATGCTATCAGAAACCTGTAAAAGGCGAGATTATACGGATCAAGCTCTCTCAAGCCAAATTTAATGAAAATAAAGGATCCTGCCCATATGAACATAGTCAGGGCGAGTAGTAGATGTGTTTTAGGATTCATTTAACCTCAGGAAGTATTCGTGAATTCTTGTGTCATCCGTCAACTCAGGGTGGAAAGCCAGACCCAAGACATTATCCTCCCGAGCAGCAACCACGCAATCCTCAAATCTTGCCAGAACCTCCACGTTTTCTCCAACTTCTACAATAGCTGGAGCTCTGATGAACACCGCATCAAACTTGCCGACGTGCTTTATCTCAAGCTCAGTCTGAAAGCTTTCCCTCTGCCTGCCAAAGGCATTTCTCTTTACTCTGACATTAAGCAATCCAAGAAGTCTGGTGTCGGTCTTAATTACCTGCTCGTCGCCATACTTTGAAAGCAGGATGAGTCCAGCACATGTCCCCATCACCGGTTTTCCACTCTCTGCAAGCTCGATAATTTCGTCTGCTATGCCATCAGAAAAAATGAGCTTGCTGATGGTTGTGCTCTCCCCGCCCGGGATGATTACCGCATCGCTCTCTGAAACAACTCCCGCCTTGCGGGTAGCGACAACTTCTCCATTAATTCCTAATTTTCTGAAAGTTTTTTTTACTGCAATTACGTGTTCCTCTACATCTCCCTGAACTCCAACGACAGCTACCCTCATACACCTCTTGTCTGCAGTCTCTCTTCTTCGCTGAGTTTGAAGACGTCAAGCCCTTTCATTGCTTCTCCCAATCCTTTGGATACCTCTGCCACAACTTCTGGCTCGTCGTAGTGCTGAACCGCCTCGACTATGGCTCTGGCATACTCAGGCGGGTTGGAGGATTTGAATATTCCCGAACCAACGAAAACTCCATCTGCTCCAAGCTGCATCATCAGGGCAGCATCAGCTGGAGTGGCAACTCCGCCAGCGGCAAAGTTCACAACTGGCAACCTTTTGAACTCTCTTATCTCCAGAAGTACTTTGTGGATGCCATCAATGATCTCACCGAGCGTATATTCTTCAAATACCACATCGTTTCTACCAACTCCGCCAAGCCCCATATCTCCCTTTACAGCCGATGCGAGCTCTGCATACCTTGAAGCGTACTTCTCAGCAACATCGTATATCCTTTCCTCTGGCAGTCTGCTAAGCTCGTCAATAGCCCTGTTGATTAACCTCATGTGTTTTACAGCTTCAACAACGTTTCCAGTTCCAGCTTCGCCTTTTGTCCTTATCATCGCCGCTCCTTCCCAGATTCTCCTCACTGCTTCTCCAAGACTTCTTGCTCCGCATACGAATGGAACAACAAACTTCCTCTTATCAATGTGGAAAAAGATATCTGCTGGAGTTAGCACCTCGCTCTCATCAACCATGTCAACTCCAAGAGCCTCAAGTGCCTTTGCCTCTGCAATGTGCCCTATTCTGCACTTGGCCATGACCGGAATTGTGACTGCATCAATGATTTCCTGAATCTTCTTGGGGTCTGCCATTCTTGCCACTCCCCCAGCGGATCTGATATCTGCTGGCACCTTGTGCAACGCCATGACAGCCACAGCTCCAGCTTCTTCTGCTATGGCAGCCTGTTCAGCGTTGGTTACATCCATTATTACTCCACCTTTCTGCATTTTGGCAAATCCCCTTTTTATGAGCTCCGTGCCAAATTTAAGCTCCTCAAGATTTACTTTCATCGTTTTAGCTACGCAACGGCTGAATATAAAGTTTGGGCTTAGGAAGACAGCGAGCATGTAATTGTGAAAATTGACAATTAGATTTTTAAAAATCATTAAAATCTTTTTAGTCATAACCATATTACTGCTGTGGACAAAGAATAGAAAAAGCTTGATGATATCCTCTAGACCATCCAGAAGCTTTATTTTCTTACGAGCTAATGCATTAGAGATGAATCTCACACTTGATGCTTTCTTTCCACTCTTTGATTCGGAACAAAATGAGGATTTTTGGAGGATTGAAGAAATTCGAAAATATCATGATTCGCTCCTGACTGAACTTGAGCGTATTTACAGAATTGCAGAACTTGCAAGACAGAAGGGACTTGATCCGGAGCTTAGAGTAGAGATTCCAATAGCGAAGAACATGGCTGAGAGAGTTGAAAAGCTGATGGGCGTTAATGGACTTGCCGAAAGGATTGTAGAGTTAGAGGAGGAAGGATTTAGTAGAGAGATAATCTGTTTTAAAGTTGCTGAGGAAATTCTCGAAGGTAAATTCGGGGAAATGGATACGGAAGAGGCAATAGACAGGGCTATAAGGACTGCTGTAGCGATAATGACTGAGGGAGTAGTTGCGGCGCCGATTGAAGGGATTGCGAGAATAAAAATTGATAAGGACGATTTTCTGAGAGTTTATTATGCTGGCCCAATCAGGAGTGCAGGTGGCACTGCGCAGGTAATCTCGGTTCTTGTTGCAGATTACGTTAGAAGGAAGGCCGGGATTGGAAGATACGTTCCCACCGAGCAGGAAATTCTGAGATATTGTGAGGAGATTCCGCTTTACAAGAAGGTGGCAAATCTGCAGTATCTTCCGAGCGATGAAGAGATCAGGTTAATAGTTTCTAACTGCCCAATCTGCATTGATGGAGAGCCTACAGAGGATGCGGAAGTTGCAGGATACAGGAATTTGCCAAGGGTTGAGACGAACAGAGTAAGAGGTGGAATGGCTCTTGTTATAGCAGAGGGAATCGCTCTGAAGGCGCCTAAGCTCAAAAAAATGGTTGACGAGGTTGGTATCGAGGGGTGGGAATGGCTTGACAAGCTGATAAAAGGAGGCAGTGACGAAAAAGATGAAAAAGTTGAGATTAGACCAAAGGATAAGTATCTGTCAGATATTGTTGCAGGGAGACCGGTTTTCAGCCACCCATCGCGAAAGGGCGGGTTCAGGCTAAGATACGGCAGGGCAAGAAACTCGGGTTTTGCAACCGTTGGTATAAGCCCGGCAACAATGGCTCTACTTGATTTCATTGCAGTAGGCACTCAGCTAAAGGTTGAGAGGCCGGGTAAGGCGGGAGGAGTGGTACCAGTATCAAGCATAGAAGGGCCGACTGTAAGGTTGAAAAATGGTGATGTTGTAAGAATCAAGACTGCAAGTGAGGCAAGAGCTCTGAAAGGTGAAGTCGAAAAAATACTCGACCTCGGAGAGATACTGATAAACTTCGGGGACTTCTTGGAGAACAACCACCCCTTAATTCCCGCTTCCTACTCCTACGAGTGGTGGATTCAGGAGGTGGAGAAGGCTGGAGAAGCCGTAAGATGGGATTATAGAAGGATAAGTGAAGAGGAAGCTCTAAAACTATGTGATGAAAATGATATCCCACTGCATCCTGATTACACCTATCTGTGGCATGATATAACTGTTGAGGAATACTGCTACCTCAGAAATTTTATTTCGGAGAATGGTAAAATAGAGGCAAAACACGGAATCAGCTCTTTAATGCTACCGTTTGATTCCAGAGCAAAGGATGTTTTTGAAAAGCTCTTGGTGGAACATAAGGTCAGAGAGAACTATATAGTAATTGAAACCTGGAAAGTGCTCCTAAGGTGTCTCGGACTTGACGAGAGTCTTGAGAAAATAACAGAAGTTTCTGGAAATAATGTCCTCGAAATCGTTAATGCTGTCTCAGGTATTAAGGTGAGGGCTAAGGCTCCATCGAAGATAGGGGCGAGAATGGGGAGGCCTGAGAAGGCGAAGGAGAGAAAGATGAGTCCTCCACCCCACATTCTGTTCCCCGTAGGGATTGCTGGGGGTAAAACAAGAGATTTGAAAAATGCAATCAATTATACAAAGGATTACAACAGTGCAAAGGGAGAGGTTGAGGTCGAGGTGGCGTTAAGAAAGTGTAAAGAGTGTGGGAAGGAAACTTTTTGGCTTAAGTGCGATTGTGGGGGGATAACGGAGCAAATATACTACTGCCCTTCATGCAGAATAAAGAATGGAAGTGAAAGGTGCGTTAAATGTGGGAGAGAGACTAAGGGCTATTTCAGAAGAAAAATAAATATAAGAGGGATTTATGAAGCCGCGATAGGGAATTTAAAGGAGCACGATTCCTTTAATACGATCAAGGGCGTTTTAGGAATGTCATCGAAGTTCAAAATGCCTGAGAGGATTGAGAAGGGGATATTGAGAGCTAAGCACGATGTTTATGTGTTCAAAGATGGAACTGCAAGGTTTGATGCCACTGACCTACCCATAACTCACTTCAGACCGAGAGAGATAGGCGTTAGCGTTGAAAAGTTGAGAAAGCTTGGATATGAGAGGGACTACAAAGGGATGGAGCTTAAAAGTGAAGATCAGATCGTTGAACTGAAACCACAGGACGTTATACTACCAAAAAATGGTGCCGAGTATCTTCTCAGAGTTTCAAAATTTATAGATGAACTACTTGTGAAATTTTATGGCCTTGAGCCTTTTTACAATGCTGAAGACATCGAGGATCTGATAGGACATCTTGTCATAGGATTAGCTCCTCACACCTCTGCTGGGGTTCTCGGGAGGATTATAG
>JAPDIX010000083.1 GCA_029259345.1 Archaeoglobi archaeon | reverse complement strand
TTGCTGTGATGATTGCTGCATTTTCTTCAAAGCGGTTCATGAGGCAAAGCATCCCAACACAATAGCCCACTCAAGCTACTTTGCGAGCGTAGACCATTCGAAGTGCATCGCATGCGGAATCTGCATGCTAAGATGCCCGATGAAGGCCATAAGGGTTAAGGTGAACCGGGAGCCTGCAAATGTTGACGTTCAGAAATGCTTAGGTTGTGGGGTTTGCGTTCCAACCTGCCCGGTTGAGGCAATAGAACTCGTTGAGAGGGACGAGTATCTTGAACTGCCTGACGGCATGACATACGTTCGGGAACTGCTTGAGGATAAGGGGAGAGATCCGAGTGGGCTTTTTGGGTGACTTAAATACAAAAAATTTCAAATTATCTGCCAGATAGCTTGAACCATGTACTTAGAAGTGTGGATAGACCAAACGAAAAAGGGAGGGGTCATCGAAAAGCTGGGAGAGGTCTGTGATGAAGTTCATGAGATTTTTTATGATTATGACGTCATAGTGAGAGTGACGGGGATGGAAGAAAAAGACCTGCTCGAAATAGAGGGCGTGAAGAGGGTCAGGAGGCACTACAACTGCTAAACAAGAAGACTTTTCAGGACTTCAAAACTGCTTTCGAGGTCTTTGGAATCGGCAAAAACCCTATCTCTTTTTCTTTTCCAGAATATCTCCAGCAAAACGTATTCTGGCTTTATCTTTTCTTTTAGAAGCCAGCCAATGAAATCAAGGTTTAGGTCGCCGCTACCAAGCGGTAGATGATCTTGAATGGGACTGAAGCTTACATCATGGGCATGTGTGACCAGAATTCTGTCCCCGAACTTCTCCACAAACCTTGTCAGCGATTCCCTGTAATCTCTGCCCCACCACTTCTCCCCTACAACAAAGTGTCCCAAGTCGAGGGTGAGCTTTATATCTCCTCTGACAAATTCCTCGGTGAAAAAGCGGTCATTCTCCAAACAAACTTCGAATCCCGAATCTTTTCCAAAATTAACTGCAAATTTGCATGCATTTTCAAAATTTCTTAACGCCTTTTTTCGGATTTCAGGAAAAAGGAATGTAGGTGTGAAGTGAAGAGCGTGGAAGTTGAAGTATTGAGTTTCAAACTTTGCAGCGAAGCTCAGACATTTTTCAAGCACCTTCATCGACGCTCTGAACACTTCATCCCTCGGACTTGCCAGCAGAATGTCGAGCGGGGCGTGGAATGCCAGTCTAATTCCAAAATCCTTTATTGCCTTTTCAAGCTCAGCACAATCATCTGGAACGGGATAATCAAGGCTTATCTCAAAGTAGTCAAATCCGATTTCCAGTAATTCCTTAAATTTTTTCGAGAAGGGGCGATGTCCATACCAGAAGGATGAGCCCACTAGCACCATAATCACACGTGGAATGAATCTTTTTATAGCTTCCGTCAAATATGGTATATGGAAGTGCTGGCTGAGACTGAAATAAATGGAATCAAATTAAAACTCGCTCAGGGGGATATTACCCGCTATCCGGCAAAAGCTATTGTCAATGCTGCCAACAAGAGGCTTGAGCATGGCGGCGGGGTTGCTTACGCGATTGCAAAAGCCTGTGCAGGGGATGCGGGCAAATATACTGAAATCAGCAAGAAGGCGATGAGAGAGCAGTTTGGAAGGGATTGCATAGACCACGGGGAGGTTGTTGTCACCCCTGCCATGAATCTTGAAGAGAGGGGAATAAAATACGTCTTTCATACAGTTGGGCCGATATGCAGTGGAAGATGGAACGATGAGCTAAAGGAGAAGCTCTTCAGAGCATTTCTCGGTCCCTTGGAGAAGGCTGAGGAGATGAAAGTGGACTCAATAGCCTTCCCGGCTGTTAGTGCAGGCATATACGGCTGCGAGCTTGAGAAGGTCGTTGAAACGTTTCTTGAGGCTGTTAAGAGCTTTAAAGGCTCAAATGTGAAAGAGGTGGCACTTGTAATCTACGACAGGGAGTCTGCTGAGAGGGCTTTGGCAGTTCTCAAAAGCCTTGCATAATTTTTTAGCTTCAAAGTCATAAGCTACCTTCCAGTACGCTCTCTCATAGTGTAAGTTTCCCTCTCAGGAGTATGGAGATTAAATGGTGGTAGAGCGCCAACTAAGATAGAACAAAATTTTACAACACCCTCGTAACCCTTGATATCGTAAAGCCAATCTCCGGGTCAATTCTAACATTGTATCTCCCAATTCTCTCCTTTTCTATCTGTGGAAGTAACCCCAAGAACTTTCTGAAGTACATCCATCTCGTTATGGAGTCTCTCTCCGCCACAAACTCAAAGACTACCACTCCATCAGCCTGATCAAGTAGCTCCTCTTCTTTTCCCTTCTCAAATACGTTCGAGGTAAGAAGCATGGTCAGGAGTATCTGCTTTTTAATGCACAGAATTCTCAAGCCCTTAAGAATATCAATCAGAGTTTCCCAGCCGAACTTCATCTCCGCTATCCTTGCAAGATCGGTGAGGGAGTCTATGAAAACATAGCTCTCTGGCTGCAAATTGTCAAAGAACTCAACAAGCTTGTTGAACACATTCTTTTCTGTTTTGAGCAGTTCAACACCAAGACTCTTTTCCGAAACCCATCTTAGAGGAACAAGTGTGTCCTTGAAGTATAAATCTGCGAAACTTAAAATTTCAAAATCTATGTCCTCAATCTTCCTTTCAGGAAAGGCAAGTTTTATCTCTCTTTCAACAACATCCCTTGGCTTTGAAATTGCCAGATAGCTGATTTCATACTTCCCAGCGTTGTTGAACATGGATGTTAAAGCAAACTCTCTTCCTCCAGCTCCAGCAGACTCGTAAAGAACCACCAATCCAGGATGGATCCCCTCAATCTGCTTATCGAGAAATTCGATACCGGTGGTGAACTTCATCACTCCACCTCGATAACCTCATCACACATCAGTGATATCTGGGAGTAATAGCTCTCTTCCATCTCTTTTTCAAGCATAAATATCGTCCCAACAAAACCTCTAAGCCTCATTTTTCCCGTAAGGTGCCTGAGGAATTTTATCAGAGTTTCAAAGGACTTGTAAAGTGAAATAGTTGAAAGAGAGTCGAGATAGATGAATCTGTTTTCCGCCAGAACCAAGTCCATTGCCCTCTCTATCGTCACCTGAAGTTGAACTGGATCGGGAGATGTGAGATAAAAGCACCTGTCCTCATCTATTGGTTCTCCTCCAAGCTGCAATGTGATACAGTCAATAAATATGATTTTGGACGAATCAATCTCTTCTTTTGCAAGCATCTTTTTAAGGCTGAAGTAAGGTCTGTTTAAGGTTACAAATATCCCCTCTGCGACATTTGTGAAATGTTTTAAAATTTCAAGACTGACCTTAACGTACTTTTTGGAGTCGACCTTAACAAGTATTATTTCTGCTCCCCTATCAATTGCTTCCTGTATCGCCTCAGTCACATTTGAGTTCATAGTCATAGCTCTTTTTAACATAGCAGCCATCTTTAATAACTATTCCCTCATCCGTTATGTCGAAGGGTATCCAGAACAGTGGGTGTGAAGTTTTGTATTTTTTAAGTATTCTCATTGCCCTTGCATATCCCTCCGGAACCCGCAGGAGATCGAGGAAGATGACGCACTCCACAATGTTCCTCGTGTCACTCCATTCACGCATCATCGGCGCCTCTTCAACCCAAAGAGACGTGATCTCGTAATCGTAAGATAGGTCTGCCATTATACTGATGGCTCTTCTGTAAAGGACGGGATCTGCAAGGGTTTTTTCCAAATCTGTGCACGAATCAAAAATGACTCTGTCAATATCCTCTCCCTCCATCCCAAATACAGCTCTCAACCCGTTGACTATTTTCTCTTTTGTAAGGGGCAGTATAAATTTCGGATCAACCCTTATAAATCTCCAGTGGATTTTGTCGTATACATCTTCCATAAAGGGGAATCTCCTGAGATATGTTTCACAGTTTTTCCTGTTCATGGTTGTAGAAAGATAAATTACTGTTTCTCCATTTCTTGCACCTTCAGCAGCCCAGTGTGCGGCAAGAATTGTTTTGCCAATGCCACTCCTTCCGATTACTAAATTCTCAGAATATCTATCAAGTCCACCACCAAGATACTCGTCAAGCTTGGGAATCCCGAATTCTGCGTGATCTCCGAACTTGTAATCTCGCGTCATAATATTAAATGAACATAAAGATACTTAAATCTAACTTGCAATATTGCAAATTCAAGTGGATTCGAAGACATTTAAATACTGCCTGTCCTACTCAATTCCATGCCTGCTGTAGTTGATAAATCCCTGTGCGATGGTTGTGGGACATGCGTTGATGAATGTCCTGTGGGGGCAATTGAACTCAATGACTACGCTCACGTTGATTATGAAATATGCACAGAATGTGGAGCTTGTGTAGACGTGTGCCCAACCGAGGCGATTAGCCTTGAATGAGGTTGTAGGTTTCGGGGCTTTAAACCTTGACAAGATATACTCGGTGGACAAGATTCCGAGTGCTGACGAAGAGGGATTTGTAAAGGACGTTAAACTCTATCCTGGAGGAAGTGCAGCAAACACTATCGTTGGACTTGCAAGATTGAAGGTCAAAACAGCGTATATCGGAAAGGTAGGAAGTGACGAAGAGGCAAGAATTCTGCTGGAGGATTTTGAAAAAGAGGGTGTTGATACAGGGCTTATAACAAGGGGTGAGGGTAGGAGTGGTAACGCGATGATTTTCGTAGATGATGCCGGCAACAGAGCAATTCTCGTTGATCCGGGGGTGAATGATACTCTGAGATACGATGAGATAAACATAGAGGAGGCGAGAAAGTACAAGCTCGTCCACCTAACGTCGTTCATCTGCAAAAACGGTCTTGATTCGCTGGAATCTCAGAAGAGGATTGTTGAGGAATTCGAATATGTTAGCTTTGATCCGGGAATGCCGTATGCTGAGAGAGGTCTGCAGGATATGAAGAGAATAATTGAAAACACGACTATATTTCTGCCCAGCAGACAAGAAATTGAGATACTTTTCGGCGTAGATTACAGGGATGCCGCAGAAGAGTGTCTGAACATAGGTGTGGACATAATTGCCGTTAAGCTCGGCGCCAAGGGTTGCTGGATAAAAAGCAGAAATAAGGAAGTTCAGGTTAAGCCATTCAGCGTCAAGGTTGTTGACACAACAGGAGCGGGAGATGCTTTCAACGCGGGTTTCATATACGGATTTTTAAGGGGTAAAGATGTTGAGGAGTGCGGCAAGCTCGGGAATCTTATAGCGTCTCATTGCATCCAGAAATTCGGAGCACGGGAGGGGTTGCCAAAACTTTCTGAGATTGATAAGCTTTGAGTGGAGTCACATCAAATTTCTCAGCTTTTGCACGGTTTAGAGCCCGTTAACATCTTAAATATCGCCAGCAGTCTTATGGATCTGAGCCAAGATATACAAAAGAGGAGCTTGATGCTTATACCAAACATAGATTAAAAGGAGTATTCAAGAAAACCAATTGTTGATTGAGAGAGCAAGTGAGGCCTTTTGGGAGCAAACTAAAGATTATCAGCTACAATACCCTCAACAAGTCTAGAGAATTCACTCTCAGCAATTGGAATTCAAGATGTGGTGAAGCAAAATTCGAGTTTTGCCAAACCTTCTTGAAAATCTTACACCTAACTCTTTTCGAGAATTTACTCAAAGCCCTCGCGATTCTCTCAATAAATGCCTCGGCCTCTCTTATGATTTCTTCAGCCTCCTCTCTGCTGGCTTTGTAGTAAGCGTCGTAATCAACTCTTTCCCTCATCTGCATACCTTTTGCAAGAATTCTCCCGTAAATCTCCTCAATAAAGCCCTCGTTCACAAATTTTAACCCAAGTTCCGAAACCACTCCTCTGTGCGTTCTCGGATAAATCCCCTTAACGCTGAGAAGAGCTTTTGATGCATAATACATTGAATAGTAGGCCTGACTTATCGATGCATTGTATTTTCCACTTTCAAACAGAATTTTAGCCGATTCAAGGGCATCATAAGCCCTTTCCATGTATTTTTCATGCTCTGACATAGATTGTAACCCCCTCTCGCAAAACGTTTTTCACAAAACCGGTACCTTCAGCTTTCAACATCTCGAAATAATCTCTGCTCATAACTATCGGCGATATGTATACACCATATTTGAGTGAGAGAGGGTAGGAAATTTCTAAAACTTCATCAAGTTTGACATTGCCAATTACCAGTACATCCAGATCGCTTTCTTCCCCAAACTCATCTCTCGCATACGAGCCGAAAAGGATGACCTGTTCAACTCTATCTCCAAATTTTTCCCTGAGTTTCTGTGCAAACTCTTCGACTATTTTATCAGCCATTGGTTTTACTACATTTTTCCCCTTTATTAATTTTAAGCTCTCGTAGGTAAAAGATCAAATCAAAGAATTATTCCTGAGAGCATCCAGCAACCCATCCCAGCTCTCGTTTATCTCCCCTCTCAACATCCAGTGGATTTCACTAAGGAATAAACCATATCCTTTAGGTCCAAGAACTGCCTGAGTTTTTGCCAGGCCTAGTGTTGCTGCAATTTTACCAGTTGTTACAAATGCAGCGTTATATGCTACTTTCTGCTCCAAGAAATAAAAATCAACCATAAAAAAAGAAGTTTTGGGATTGGGGGTTAGAATAATGATTCGATGCAAGGATTCCTAAAGGAAGAGGTTTTGTTCTTGCTGATGAACAGTGAGGAATTCTTTGGTGAAAGATTGAAGTCAAGTAAAATCGATAAAAAAGACTTTACAAGAAATATCATGCAGACCGTACCCTTTACGACTGGATCTTCAACTTCGATTGTATTACCCTTTTCATATTGTTAGAGGATGATCAGTATGCATTGTCGTTACAATATTTGCATAATCAAAGTAGTTTGGTCTCGCAACATGAGCCTCACTAATAAATGTCGATAGAATACAAATAAACAGTAGTAACAAATTTGGAATTTCTTCTTCAGTAGTACAATACATTCGATCGGCATCCATTGCTGATGGAGTAAGACCCTTCTCATCGCCCTCATAGGATATGAGAAAATTTCTGTAAGCACAAAAGATGTTTGGCCATAATCGGCGCTCCACTTTCGAATTGTATTCTTGCAGGGCTTCAAGGATAGTTTCTTTGGTCATTGAGGTGCGTATAAAGATAAAACCCAGAATTTGATCACGATGTTGTGTTAATGGATCGAATTTTAGTCCTTTAAGAGAGATACCAGGACCTGTAATAATTAAATTTTTACCCTGATTCGATCGATCTAATTCTTTAACGGATTTGATCTTATTTAGAGCATCCTCTAAATCTCTTCTGGAGTTAATATTTGACTTTACTTCTCCCACAGCAAGGACTATTTCACATGGGAAATATTTGACGCCATTTACATCAAAAACGGTAGCAACTGTCTTGTAAATTATTACGTCTATACCCGTCCTTGAGCGTCTATCACAAAACCTTCGTCAATTCCTACTCTTTGAGGTAGATATTTTGCCAAAAACTTTCGGAATACATTTTCCCGGGCTTCACCAGATTTTAGAGGATGGGAAATCTCCGTAGAAAGCTCTTCAAACTCTACGTCAAGTTGCTGGGATATCTTCCTAAACAAAGCACTAAGCTCCATTTTTCATATCCCTCCTTAATTTAGCAATTCTTATTACTTGTTACCCTTCTTTTGAAACCATAAATAAGTTCTGTTTCTACACCTACAGCTTTTGTTCCTGTGGTCACTTATGCATCTCACGCTCTATGTTCCACATGGAACAAGTTGGAACATACTCTGAATCAACCTTACGGGAGCTCCAAAACTCAAAGAATAGCCGAGAAAAGGTTGATTTGCATATCAGAATTTCAAGAGAGAATTATATATTTATGAAGAAAAACTTCAATCGTCGATTTTCAGAGACTATAAACAAACTATTGGACTATTTGAGGACTGAGCAGCCAGCAGAACTGAAGATTTTAAGAATAGGAATGCCCGGAGAGGGATTTGAACCCCCGACTATGCGGTCTTCAGCCGCACGCTCTCCCTAGCTGAGCTACCCGGGCTTGAATATACGTAGCTCGTGGGTATTTTAATATTTTTGGTTGATGCAGTGGCAGGCAGAAAAGGTTTAAAGCATGGAGAAAACACTTACTATGGAAAAGCTCTGCCGTCTACTCGAGCACTGGATTGAACACAGTAAAGAACATACCGCAAAATACGAGGAGTGGGGTGAGAAAATAAAACAGGACTGCCCTGAGATTTCGAATAAGTTGAAGGAGGCTGCAAAAAAGTTTAGAGAGGGTGAAAAACTTCTTGAAGAGGCTTTGAAAATGGTGGGTGGTAACAATGTTTGACGTCAGAGTAAAGTCTGAGAACGGAATTTGCAAAATCAAACTTTATCCTTCAAACCCAGAGCTTGAAATCGGGGGTTATGGCAGAGACGACATTATAGTCTTCAAAGGTGCGCCAGTAAGTGCTGCAGCTTTGCAGAGAATGCTTGAAAGCAAGTTTGGGGGCACATTAATTGTTCTACACAAGAACTCACTTGAAGTCGAGCTTCAGAAACTTGATTGCAAGCTTGTTGTGGATGATGTTGCAAAGGCAATTGAGGAGATGATGGAGAACGCTGCAAAAGACCTTGAGGTAATCGAGGATGTGATAAAGGACACCCTGCAAAAGTATATCAGGCGGACGAGAGGTGAGAATGGAGATTAAAGACTCTCTTTCCCCTTGACCAATCCTCTATTACTGAGGAAAAATAAAAATTATTTTCTGTTGTGAATAAGCTCTGCAACAATCTTAACCGCTTCTGCAAGCCTGTATGAGGGGCGATTAATGATGTCTGCATCCACGACGTAAACTCTACCATCCTTAACCGCCCTGATACTTTTCAGCCTCTCATCAGTAACAACCCACTCATAAACCACATCTTTCCCTCCACCCATTCCAGTACCACTGTTTACCAATATGACGTCTGGATTGGCAGCAATAAGGTCTTCAAGACTGACAATTCTCCATCCTTCGAATTTAAAGACGTTTTCACCTCCAGCAATGGCGATGACTTCATCAATGAACGTATTCTTCCCGCTGACCCATATCGGATCATGCCACAGCAAATGTACAACTCTAACTTTCGGCTCATTCTTAACCTTCTCCCTGACTCTCTCAATCCTTTCAGCCATTTCTTTAACAAGCTTGGTGGAATTGTCGTAGTTTCCAGTGGCTCTGCCAATCAGAACTATGTCCTTCATCACGTCCTCGATAGTTCTGGGATCGAAGGCTATGACATTTATTCCAAACTTTCTGAGGGTTTCTATCGTTTCCAAGCCATTGCCGTAAGAAGCTACAACAAGATCGGGTTTCAATGCCAGAACCCTCTCGATGTTTATCGTCGAGTATCCACCGACACTTTCCAGTTCACCTCTTTCCTTCTTCTCCACTACTACTGGAGGATAGTTGCAGTAGTCTGTAACTCCAACAACTTTCCCACCTGCTCCGATGGCGAAGAGAATCTCTGTATTGCTTGGAGCAAGTGAGACTATGCGGTTAGGACGCCCTTCTGGAATTGGATAACCAGTATCATCAACTGGTTTAGCCTTGAGAATCTCGCTCAGGTTGAACTTTCCAGTATCATAATTCGATGCTGGTTGGGAGATGCAGAGAGTTAAAAAAAGTGTTAGGAAAACAATATACACCAGTCTTCTCATCCTCTTTTCCTCCCTTTTAATCCAGCAGCAGCGAGTGCAGCCAGCAGAGATGTTACTGCCAGAAATCCGGGCACATTCTTCTCAGCCTGAGTTGCTGTAACGGTAGCAGTAACGGTAGCTGTCTCTTCTATTTGATTTACAGTTGTGGTAGCAGTCACCGTTTCCATATCAGAACCAGTCGTGGCATTAATGCTGGTCTCAGGTATAGCGGTAACTTTGATCGGATGTGGCTTACCAAGCAGAGCCATAATGGCGCTGACAGTCATGTATCCCGGATTGGATGTCTGATAGTCTGTGTACATGAAGTAGCCCTCTTCTGTCTGAAGACTGAGTAAATGCTCCACAGCGCTATGATTGTTCTTCTTCCACTCTACAGGATTTATACCAGCAGCAACAAGTGCCTGTATTGTCCAAGCGTCACTCGCTGCGTTGCTTGCCGAGTTTCCGAAGTATCTCATCCCCCCATCATCGTTCTGCCCCTCTTTCAAGTAATCGAGTGCTTTGAGGATGCACTCCGAATCCTTGGGTTCACCTGCAGCAATCAAAGCCTGTATCGCTGCAGCGGTATCATCGAAATCACTCTTTTCACCAACATTCCAAGAAAATCCGCCATCGGGGTTCTGCTGTGTCTTAAGCCACTCTGCTGATTTGCTCACATCCTCACCCACAGCACTCAGAGCGAGCATCCCCCAGATTGTGGTGTATACAAAATCACCTATCTGCCCGTTCTTCTTCATCTTGGATTTCAGAATGCTAACAAGATCAAATCCTGCGAAGTTTCTTGGATTCTCATCAGCATAAACAAGGGCGAGTATCGTTCTTGCGTAGTCAGCAGTTCCCATCACCCCAATTTCCTCCTTCATCTTTTCCCTCATGAAATCTATCGGACTATTTCCATTTTTCCTCCATTCGTGAGGATTCTGACCAGCAGCCACAATTGCCATCACGGCCCAAGAAGTTTTTGCAACACTGCTGTTCTCTCCCGGATTCGCAAATCCACCATCATTGTTCTGAATTGATCTGAGCCATTTCAATGCCTTTACTATCCTCTCATCACTCGCATTGAGCGGAAAGTTTCTCCATTTGATGGTTACAGCGAATATGCTGAAGTCACTCACTTCTGCAGTGTAGTATAAGTATTCTTCGTCCTCTCCTGTTTTCTCGGTGGGAATCTCAATCCACGAACCGTTGAACTTCATCATAACAACTTCTCTACCCTCTGCCAATTCTCTTGGAACTTTGAAGCGTATCTTCACATCAACAGAGTTGTTTACTTCAAGATCAAAACACGAGTAGACTGTTCCGTAAATGACTCCCGGAGGTGTGTTTGCTTTTGATATGGAAATCTTCAAAGCCCTGTCGCGATTGTCAACCCACAGTCCTGTGATGGACAGGTTTTCCGCAACTTCCTCGGAAATCGATACATTAACAGCATTTCCCGGCTTAAGAACTATTGGGTAGCTAATGTTCAGAACGGATTCAGGTTGTGTAACTGTCACGTTCTTGCTTATTGAGCTCGACAGTCCATCATCATCAACGACAGTAAGCTCAACCCTGTATGTTCCCGGTTGGGTGTATGTGTGGGTAACAACTACTCCTTCTCCACCCTTCCCGTCTCCAAAGTCCCAGAGGTAGGAAATTATTTCTCCATCGTCGCTTGACTTTGATGCGTTAAAGGTAACCTCTTCTCCAACCATAGGATTTTGTGGGGTAAAGGTAAATTCTGGAAAGGGAGATACCTTTTTAGGCCACACAATGCTGACGTATACTTCATAATTGTCGCCGAGCGAGATTTGAATCTTATAAGGCGAACTTTCGGGAGTTTCACTCATGCTGCGAGAGAAGTACCACACTATTACGTCTCCGGGGTTTACTCTGAAATCGGTTGCCGCAACACCGGGCAAAGGATCGTTGGGATAATTCACCCAGTACATCCAGCCTGAAGTTTCGCCGATATCTCCCTTGCAGAGGCTTTTAACGCATTTAACAAAGATTCCCCACTCTGTGAGTTCGGGGGTGATCGTGAAATGCAATATTTCAGCAGCCTTTTTCAGGGCTCCGTATGCTGTTCTCCACTGAACCTCCTTGCCGAGAACATCAAAGGTTCCCGATGGTAGTGTGTAGGTGTATTTGCTTCCTCCGCCACCACTACTACTGCTCGAACACTCTGTAATCTGAATAACCGTAGATGATGTCTCATCGCCAGCAATAGCCGTAACGTTGAGCTCACCTTCCACCCTCGGGATGAAATAGGCCGGATTGCTTGGTGAAGCACTGGCAAAAATTGGGGTTCCGGAGTTGATTCTGAAAATTATCATTGCCTCCTGATCCGTGGTTACTTTTACCTGCTTGTTCAGGCAGTTCCCGGTGACGCTAACGGTTAAAGCTGACGCTACCGGAAGCAGAAAAATTAGGACAAGAATTGCAAAGAGAACACGACGCATCAGCTCACCTCACAGCTTACTGGACCGTAAAGGTGTATCAGAGCATTTGGATAATCACTCAACCTGTAAACTCCGGCGTAGAGATTGTAGCTCCCTGTTTGTGCCAACTGTGGAATGTGCACAAGCACTGGGACTTTAAGCTCTCCTCCAGCGTTCAGGTAGAAGGTTGAGATGCCTGCTATTGCCTCTCCTTCGCTATTCACACCGCTTACAACCACAACATACCAATCGTTTTCAGCAGAGGTGACATTTACCCATGCTGTTGTATCTCCTCCTCTGTTTCCATCTGAGACTGCCAAGGATGAGATACCCACTGGCTTTGCATGTGAGTTTATCACGAGGAGCACTGAACACGTGTCGAGGCTGCTTCCATCACCGTAACAGTAGTAGATGGTTTCGTTGCCTGAAATCTGATAAGCATCGGCGCTAACGGGAATCATTACCTTGCTTTCGTTCCATATTGACCAGTATATCCAACTTCCATTAACTTGCTTAGTTCCGAGACCCATTATTGAAGATATGAAGAGACCTGTTTTTGTTTGCGGATCATACCAGCTATCGTCCAGAGTTATCTCAAAGAAGACCTCTGCACTGTATTGCTGAGCAGCGTAAAGCGCACCCATTGCCGTCGCCCTGTTCACGCTGTATGTATTTCCATTTACTTCAACATCAAACTTGCCGGGAATCAAGGAAACGTTATACACTAAGCTTCCTGAGATGTTGAAGCAGTAAATAAAACCACTGTCCGCTCCAATATACAGCCTGTTATTGGCTATAAAGGGGGAGGACATGATGTTGTAATAACTTCCGGATGGAGGTAGCAGTCTGTAGTACCACACCAAGCTGCCAGTGTCAGCATTAACGGCGTAAACCGTGCCCTGAGGTGTGTTGGTTGCGAAATAGACGATGTTACCTGCCACTGCTGGTGAAGAATCTATTTTTCCGTTTGCAGTGAACTCCCATAGCTTGTTCCCGGTAGTTGCATTGAAACAGTAGAGTTTACCCTCAGAGGAGCCCACATAGATTTTACCGTAGGCAATAGCCGCGGATGACATCGTTCCGTTGAAGTTTACACTCCAAGCCTCGCTACCGTCCAGATTGACGGCATAGAGTTTTTTATCAGTGGCAACGAAGACCTTACCGTAGCCCACAGATGGAGTATTTGTTATCTTTCCCTCAACAGAGAACTTCCAAGCCAGATTTCCACTTTCATCAATGGCAAACAGCGCATTACTTCCACTTTCGTTGCCAGCAAAGAAGATCAGACCGTTATAAGCTGTGGGGGAGGTGTAGTGTGCGATCTCTCCTCCTGTTCTGTACTTCCATCGAACATTTCCACTGGTGTCGAGACTCCACAGTGTCCCGTTGGAGAATGTTGTGACATAAACCGAGCCATTGTAAATTAAAGGCGAAGACGCTATCCCCCACCATGATGGAGAAGATTCAAGCAGAACTGACCTCTTTATTGTCCCAGTATCAGCGTTTACGTAGTAGAGGTGTCCTGAGAGGTTTCCAACTATAAGTGTATTCCCGTACACCGCCACACTCGAAGCTCCTGTAATTTTATCGTTTCTCCACTCTATAGCTCCGGTATCCGCATTCAGCGAGTATAAACCGGGACTCCAGCTCCCCCATCCGTACCAGTTGGTAACATAGATGTGTCCGTTATTGTAAACGGGTGAAGCGCCTACCAACCCTGTTAGTTCTTGCTTCCATGCGAGAATTGGTAAAATCTTGCTGCTTGCAGTAAAATTCCCCGTCCTCTGCACGTCTCCATGAAATGTGTTTGCCTCCACTACAATGAGAAGTGTAAACAGAACAGATATCAATATAACTTTCCTCATGTCCAAGATTATTTGATCTCAATTTTTAAGTTTTTCCAAATGGTTGGATATTTGATAAAGTTTGTTTGATTTGCTACCATTTGGCTAAACTTTTCTTGACCGACTCAACAACCGCTCTGTATAGCATTCTGCCGGCATCACTTCCCGGACCTGCATATCTGTAGTATTTCCCTCTTTGTGTGCAGAGAATGACGACTGCATCGGTGTTGGTGCCGGTGAAATTGTGTCCCGACTCAATCAAAGCCTTCGTCTTTGCCTCAGTTGCCGTGATAATTGAGTTCAGCATCGCACTCCTGCTCAGTCTGCACTCAAACACGGCTATGATATTTATCGTTCCTATCCTCTCGTTCGGATTCAGCACTCCTGCTGTCACAAAGGCTGTGACCTTACCGCAACCTTCGACGCTAAGGTTATCCATTGGTACAGAGGTGAGAAGGCCGAAGTAGTTCTTAAGCCCGTAACTTTTCGCAACATTTCTGAGATAGTCGTATGGCTCGCTGAAATTAAAATCCTCT
The DNA here is from genome assembly GCA_029259345.1 of Archaeoglobi archaeon. GTDB lineage: Archaea > Halobacteriota > Archaeoglobi > Archaeoglobales > Archaeoglobaceae > Archaeoglobus. Next base: position 12,228 of record JAPDIX010000083.1, on the reverse strand, counting down.
CCTACAGTGTGGTTAAACGCATAGCTAACTCTTTTCCATCCCCCACCTAACCCTGTGCTCACGCCGAAAAAATCTCCTGAGACGATCAGCGTTCTATCATCTACCCAGTAGTTTTCGTATGGCATTTATGACCTCCTCCTCAGCTTTGGTGACCACTGCAGCCCTCTTCAAAGCCTCTCTATAAATCTCCTCTGCCTCTTCTCCAGCAAAGTTTCTTTGGTTGAAAGGGGTCTCATCTATGACAATCAGCTTACCGAGTTCAGCAGCCCTTTTCGCAGCCAGCAGATTTCTGAAGTTGCCCCAGCCAACGCTTAAATTTGCGAGAATAACTGCATCGCTCTCCCTCACCATCTCAAGATTCTTCTCATGCGCTGAATTGCTTACCTGCGAAAAAGGAGGCTCATCAACAATTTCTCCGAGTTCAGTAGCAACCTCCCAGTCAGAATCGAGTGCATTGAGCACTCCCGCTGAAACCCTGAATCCCGCCTCTGCCAGCGCATACAGAATCTTCTGTCCACTCCCTCCTCCGCAAATCACGTGAACCCTCTTTTTTCCTCCGATGGGCTTAAGCTTCGGAACAATGTAGACTCCTCTACCATACCTCCTTACAATCACATCAGCATCAAACACATCCCTTATGTTCTCCTCCGTTATCACTTCTTCAGCCCTACCGGCATACGCTATTTTGCCGTCTTTGATCATCAGAATTTGGGTTGCAAAGGACGATGCGAGATTTATATCATGAATTGCAACAATCGCAGCCTTTCCCTCATCAACCTTTCTTCTTATGATCTCCATTATCTCGATCTGAGCTGAAATATCGAGATGGGCGGTTGGTTCATCAAGCAGCATTATCTTGGGCTGCTGGGCGAAAACTCTTGCAAGCATTACCTTCTGCCTTTCCCCTCCACTGAGTTCTGATAAGCTTCTGGTCTCAAAGTCTTTCAGCCCAACCTCTTTAAGCGCTCTTCTTGCCACCCTGTAATCTTCCCTATCTGGCCGCCTCAAACCGCTCATATAAGGTGTTCTACCGAGCAATACGACGTCCAGAACTCTCAGGTTCGTTAAGGGGGTATCCTGAGGAAGATATCCAAACGACTTTGCGGCAGCTTCTACACTCTCAATCTCTCTTCCATCGAGCATGACGACACCCTTTACCGGTCTGAGAACGCCGAAAATTGTTCTGAGCATCGTTGATTTGCCACTCCCATTGGGCCCAAGCAGTGCGACAAGCTCCCCCTCTTTAACTTCGAAGGTTACATTTTTCAGCACGTCCCTGCTTCCTATCTTTACTATGATATTTTCAACCTTCAGCTTCATACCGACCTCCTCAGAAGCAGATAGAGGAAAAACGGTCCTCCCAGCATCGCTGTTATTGCCCCTACGGGAAGGTTTCCGGATGTTGAAATTCTCGAAATTAGGCCGATGAGTGGCATGAAGGCTGTGGAAAGTAAAATGGTTGAAGGGAGCAGCTTCTGATGCTCCTCCCCAACCAACAACCTCATTGTATGGGGGACGATTATTCCTACGAAGCCAATGACACCGCTTACCGCAACAGTGGCAGATGTCAGCAGAGCTACTACCGCTATCAGTGATTTTCTGTATCTCTCAACGTTTAATCCTACAGCAACGGCATGCTCATCGCCCAGAAGCAGAGCATTGAGGTTCCAAGATGTAATCAGAAGATAGGCAATACCTGCAATTGCAATTGGCAGAGAGATGTAAACCTTCTCCCATGCAGGATTTGAAAAGCTACCCATAATCCAGAAAACTACCTCGTGCATGCTCTGGGATGAGAAATAAATAAGGATAGACGTTACACCGGAGAAAAAGGAGGCTATTGCCACTCCAGCAAGAAGAATCGCATAGGTCTGATCTCTGAACCTGCTTGAGGTTCCAATGAGGTAAACAAGATAGGCTGTGAAGAGTGCAAAAAAGAAGGCAAATGCTATTCTGGTGTGAATCTCTCCGATTTTTAGGGTTACAGCCAATGCTGCGCCAACACTCGCCCCACTCGCCACACCCAGAATGTATGGCTCGGCGAGAGGGTTTCTGAATAACGCCTGCATGGCACATCCGCTTGCAGACAGAGATGCTCCAACAATCATCGCAAGTAACATTGCTGGCAACCTGAACTCAAAAACTATTGTTCTAACATTATCGTCAGCACTTCCAGAAATTATTTTGAAAATATGATCATAGCCCGAGCTACCAGCACCAAGAGATAGCAGTATCGCTACCAAGTTAAAAATTAAGAGGATAGATATTACAGTTGTGATCTTCACGAGGTCAAGTTAATTGGACAATTTCATAAAGGTTACTTTTACTCTCTCAACCTCCCCCTCCCAAGTGATGCAAAAATTCCTACAAAGCAGAGTCCGGCAAAAATCGTGAAGGCAATTCTTGCACTTTCCAAAAACTTTCCGTAGTATTCTGGAGAAATTTCCACCCTGCCAATAATTATTGAAAAAACGAGCATGACCAGAGCCATACTCATTGTTTGCCCCACTAGGCGCATTGTTGCCACCGTTGCAGAAGCTATTCCAAGAAATCTTTTTTCGACAGAACTCATTATTGCATTGGTGTTAGGTGAGCTAAATAAGGCAATTCCAAATCCAAGGAGCATCAAGTATAGGATTACGCTGCTTACGGCTGTGTTTTCAGATATTGTGGAGAACATAATCAAGCTTACGGTGGTTACGGCCATTCCGGCAGAAGCAACAACTCTCGGCTCAATTCTGTCAGAAATCCAGCCAGCTATGGGGGCAAACAGAGCCATCACAACTGGCTGGGAGACCAGAACGAGCCCCGCAGTCTGAGCATCAAAGCCCTTGATATATTGGAGATACAGGCTCATCAAAAATCCCACTGCGAAAGTTGCTGCGTAGTTCAGCAGGGCTGCGAGGCTTGATAGCGAGAAGGTTAGGTTGCTAAGAAGTAGCCTGACTGCAAACACCGGGTGTTCCTGCCTTTCCTCAAATAGGACAAAAAGAATGATCAAAAATACTCCAAGAACCATGAAAGGTAAGGAAAACTCCGAAAATCCGTAAATCAGGAATAGAAGCATTAACGCGTAAATCACAGAACCGGTAAAATCAAATTTTTCACCCTTCGCATCCGCCCACTCTCCTTTGAGATACGTGAGTGCGATTGTTAGTGCAAAGAATCCAAATATCCCGTTTACAAGAAAAACACTTCTCCAACCCAAATTCTGCGTAAGAACACCTCCACCAAGAGGACCAAGGCTCAATCCTGTATAAACTGCTCCTGTATTGATGCCAATAGCTTTACCCCTTTCCTGAGGTGGAAAAACTGATGTAAGGATTGCAACCGCTGTTGCAAATATCATTGCTCCTCCAATCCCCTGAAAAACTCTGAATGCTATGAGAGTTTCAGCTGAAGGGGCAAGAGAGGAAAGGATCGAACCAATACTGAATGTCAGCAGTCCAAAGGTGAAAACGGACTTTCTCCCCTTTATGTCCGCAATTCTTCCGAAAGGGACGGAAAACATCCCCGCAACGAGAAGGTAAGAGGTTGCAACCCAGCCAAGGGTGATGGCATCAACATTAAATTCCCGCCCAATGGATGGCAGGGCAACATTCGTTGCAGATCCAATAAAGGGGGTGAGGAATGATGAAACACAGGCAGCGAGGAGGGCAGCAGTGCGAAGGTTCATATCTATTGTCTGTCCACAATATTATAAGATTTTCTAAAAAAGGTAGAGAGTTCAGTCCCTCTTGTAAAGAACATAATCCGGCTTTCCTGCAGGTATCGTGTAGTTCGGTGGGAAAATTCCCAGTTTCTCGGCTTCCTTCTCAAGCCAATCTCTGTAATCCGGGTGGACGAGATGGATCATGGCAATAGCTCTCTCCTTAATGGTTAGCCCCTTCAGATAAGCCACTCCCCACTCCGTAGCAACAACTTGAACCATGCTTCTTGGTACTGTAACGGCAGAGCCAGCTGGTAGAATTGGTACGATTCTGGAAGTGCCATTATGTGTTGAATACATTGCGATGACGCTGAATCCTTGTCTGTCTCTGCTAAAAAGAGAACCCATTACAAAGTCGAGCTGTCCACCAGTGCCGCTTACATGATAGAGCTTGCCCGTGGGGGAAGTCAAACCCATCTGTTCGGAATTTATCTGACCCATCAAATCTGCCTGAGCAGCTTGATTGAGAGAGAACATCTTTGGCTGCTGAGCGATGATGAACGGGTCGTTGGTATAGTCAACAGGATATGTAGCCACCTCAGGGTTTCGATCAAGATACTCGTAGAGCTTGAGGGAACCGAAGGCAAAGGTGAATACGCTTTTGCCTCTGTCAAGCTTCTTCTGACTGTTCGTAACCACACCTTCCTCAATGAGTTCAAGTGTGCCATCTCCCATCATCTCAGTATGGACACCGAGATTCTTGTAGCCAGCCTCCTTCAGCATTCTCACGACTGTGTCAGGGAGTCCACCAATCCCAACCTGAATCGTTGAGCCATCATTAATCAATCTCCTTCCCTTAGACTCGGCTTCAAGGATATTTTCGGCAATCATCTCATCCTCTTTGGTTGGTGGGAGGGGGAACGGCATGAATGGCAGCGGCATTTCGTTGTCTTCCACTATGTAGTCAACTTCGGAGATGTGAATACATTCATCATACCCACCATTAACCCACGGCATGTCCTCTTTGACAACAACGACGACCTTCTTTGCCACTTCAGCAAGTGCCTTCATATGTGAGCATGTCAGGCCGAAGTTGAAGTAGCCGTGCTTGTCCATTGGCGTTGTAACGAGATACACAATGTCTATCGGGTCATAGTCACGTGAAAACTCTCTAACTATTTTCGGAACATCGTGGTAGAGATTGGGTCTAAAAACACATGGACCAAGCTCCTTGCTTCTTTGCCTTACCGGGCGGAATAAAAAACCGCTTGACCATTCAAAAACCTCGCCCATTGGATCAACTCTCAGAATTTCGTAATTTGCAAGATCAATAAAGGTGCCAACCTTAACCCTTTCAAGTTCATCTTTTCTTTTTGCAAGATACTTGTCAATGATAAGAGCTGTGTTGGCTGAACCACCAAGCTCTATGTGCATTCCACTTTCTACAAGTCCGGCAGCCTCTTCAGGACCGATAAGCTTTCTATCATATTCTTCTCTGACGTTCATTCATCACACCTCTTCATTTAGGATTTAACAGCACTATTTAACGTTTTCCATTTGAAAAAACACTTTAATTAATCCTTTTAGAAATCAAAGCTCTAATGGATTTTATCTAATTTAAAAATCATAATTCTTGTTTTTTACCCCATTTCTTCTCCCAGTACTCCTTGATAACTTCAAGTGCTACCAGCTTCTCACCACTCAGAAATCTTATACAAGCCCCACCGGCTGTAGAAATGTGGTCAAATCTCTCTGTCATGCCAAACAATCTTGCTGCTGAGGCGATGTGGCCACCTCCTACAACAGAGTACCCGGCTTTTGTCGCGGCCTTTAGAACCTCATAAGTTCCAAGCGAGAATCTGTCGTCCTCAAAAACCCCAGCCGGGCCGTTTATCACCACGTAGTCAAACTCAGGTATTAGGTTTGAAAACTGATTGACACTCTCAAGTCCGATGTCCATAATTCTGAATTTGCCATCAAAGTTGTCTATCGGAACGTCCACTCTAACGCCGTCTTTCTCTATCCCAAAATCTACCGGCAGAACTATTCTATCCGAATACCTTTCGATTAAGGCCTTCATCTCTTCATCGTTCACATCCTCCTTGTTATCTTCCACGATGTTTCTGTTAACCTCTCCGATATCCACACCCTTCAGCATGAGGAAGTAGTTAGCCACAACACCGGTCAGAATTGCCTTATCCGCTATATTGTTTTCAAGAACGTTTTTCAAAACCTTCACCGAATCCTTAATTTTTGCACCACCCAAAATGAAAAGTTTCCTGCCTTCACCCTTTAGAGTTTTGCTCAGAGCAGAAACCTCTTTCTCCACAAGCCTTCCGACAACCGATGGAATGACTGGAACAAAACCGACTAAGGAGGCATGACTTCTGTGGGATGCGGAGAATGCATCATTGACAAAGAAATCAAAAAGACCTTTCAGTTTTCGGACCATGTGTGACTCGGCATGTTCTTCAGCTCCTCTGGTAAGCTGCTCTTCAGAGTAGAATCTGACGTTTTCAAGCAGAAGTATTTCCCCACTCTCCATTTCTCTGATCATGTGAATCACATTCTTGCTGAATATCTCGTCAATGTACTCAACCTTTCTTCCGAGAAGTCTTGAGAAGGTTGATGCATGGCTCTCAAGCGTTGTAAAGTCCTTTCTACCCGGTCTGCTCTGATGGGCAAGCAAAACAAGTTTCGTGTCAGAAAGTTCCTCGATAGTGGGCAGATGACTCTCAAACCTCGTTGTATCGAGAATCGTGGAGTTTACAATGGGCGCATTCACATCCACCCTCAGGAGAACGAACTTATCGTAAAAGCTGATGTCGTCGAGCGTTGGAAGTCCATCAATCATTGAAAACCCCTATATGCTCCGACTTTAAAATTTTTACTTGTTTAAGCCGATTAGGAATTCAACCTGAAATAATTTATTCACACATTCGTAGTGAAGACATGGAAATAACAGACATCGCGGGAGTTTATTGCAGTGGGATAAAAGAAAAAAAATTGGGGCTTGGGATCGTGAAGTGCAGCGGTTCTGTTGCTGGAGTGTTCACGCAGAACAAAATAAAGGCTGCACCGGTTATTGTCTGCAGAGAGAACATATCGGACGGTTACATAAGAGGTATAATCGTGAACAGTGGCAACGCAAATGCTTATACAGGAGAGCAGGGGATTAAAGATGCGGAAGAGATGTGCAGAATGGCTGCAAAGCTCTTTGGCTGCGATGCCAGAGACATCGCTGTTGCATCAACGGGCGTGATAGGAAGAAGGCTGGACGTGGAATGGATTAGGGCGAAAGCTCCGGAAGTATTCGCTGATTTGGGAAACACTACAATTCATGCAGATAAATTTGCAAAGTCTATAGTAACGACCGATAAATTTGTTAAAAAAGCATATTCAGAGAAGGTGGGAATTGCAGCGGTGGCAAAAGGAGCGGGGATGATTGCACCAAACATGGCGACGATGCTGTGCTTCATTTTCACCTCAGCAAAGTTCGACAGTGGTGAGCTTTATGAGATGCTGAAAAACGCCGTTGATGCATCTTTCAACAGATTGACGGTTGACGGGGACACATCCACCAACGATACAGTCCTTCTTGTGTCTACCGGCAAGGAGGGGGTTGATGCGGGGCTTTTCGAGGAGGAGCTTGAAAGGGTATGTTACAGCCTTGCAAAGAAGATAGCTATGGATGGTGAGGGGGCTACAAGGGTTTTTGAGGTTTTTGTTGAGGGCGCTGCAAGCGATGAAGATGCTTACAGAATTGCAAGGACTGTTGCAGATTCTCTACTTGTTAAAACAGCAATTTTTGGGCGTGACCCAAACTGGGGGAGAATCATCGCTGCAGTTGGATACAGCGGAGCTGATCTTGACGAGAGGATAACTCTTTCCTTTGAGAGCGATATCAACAGAATTTTACTCGTTGATCGTGGAAAGCCCGCTGGAAGCGAAAAGGATGCGAGAGAACTACTGGAAAGAAGCAAAGAGCTCACAATAAGGATTAAGCTTGAGAAAGGGAGAGGAGAGGGATTTGCAATAGGCTGTGATCTAAGCTACGATTACGTGAAGCTGAACGCCGACTACACCACCTGACTAAAGCTCGATGACGTGAGTCTCCTTCACAATATTTAGCACAAGCATTGTGTATGTTTTCATAACCTTCTCCATACTTGCAATTTTTTTCACAAATGTGTTGAGATTCTCTCTGTTTTTGAATTTTGCAACCACGAGAATATCGTATTCGCCTGTAACGTCATAAACGGCAGTTACATTTTTCTCTTTTGCTATTTCTTTCTCTATTTCCACAAGATAACCTCCCTCAGCCGTGATACCGATAATTGCAATTATATCGTAGCCAAGATAGGAGTAATCAATCACCGGGATGAATTTTTTTATAACCCCTGCTTTCTTCAGCTTGTTGATTCGGTTATATACCGTCCCCTCAGCAACATCAACTTTCTCAGCAATTTCTTTCAAGCTTTTTCTGGCATCTTCCTGCAGTTCCCTCAAAATTTTGATGTCAATTTCGTCAATTTTTACCATGGACGCAGTATATTTTAAAAATTTTTAAGTTTTTCTGTGGTTCTTTACATATATCCTCTAAAAACCTTATCAGCCCGGTTGAAACATGGTGGAAAAGTCTTAAGTCACTTTAAAATAAATCATGTCAATGACAAGGATAGATGAAAAAAGAAGAGAATGGGAAGAGAAATGTCTGAAACCTTGGCTTCAGAAAGCTGGACAAAGGGAAGAAAGGTTTGAGACGCTGTCTGGTATAAAAGTTAAGACCGTCTATGATCCTTTGGATATAGAACACCTCGATTTTGTGAAGGATATTGGCTACCCCGGAGAGTATCCCTTTACAAGAGGAGTCTATCCGAACATGTACAGAGGGAGACTCTGGACTATGAGACAGTTTTCAGGCTTTGGGACGGCAGAAGATACAAACAGACGATGGAAGATGCTCCTCGAAGAGGGAGAAACTGGATTGAGTACAGCCTTTGACTTTCCAACTCTTATGGGTGTGGACAGTGACGACCCGCTTGCAGACGGAGAGGTAGGGAAGGTGGGTGTGGCTATAGACACTTTGAAAGACTTTGAAATACTCTTCGACGGGATCCCGCTCGATAAGGTGTCTACTTCCTTTACAATAAATCCGCCAGCGGGGATAATACTTGCAATGTATGTTGCCATTGCTGAAAAGCAGGGTGTTTCAAAGGAGAAAATAAGGGGAACGATTCAGAATGATATGCTCAAGGAGTTCCACGCCCAAAATACCTTGGTTTTACCTCCTGAGCCTTCTCTTAAGGTTGTAGTGGACATATTTGAGTGGGGAGCTGAGCATGTTCCCAAGTTCAACTTGATAAGCATCTCTGGTTACCACATCAGAGAAGCTGGCTCCACAGCAGTTCAGGAGCTTGCCTTTACAATCGCAGACGGAATGGCATACGTGGAGGCTGCGATGGAAAGAGGGATAGACATAGACAAGCTTGCTCCTCAGCTCAGCTTCTTCTTCAACTCGCACAATGACTTCTTTGAAGAGATCGCGAAGTTCAGGGCGGCAAGAAGGATGTGGGCGAAAATAATGAGGGACGAGTATGGGGCAAAAGACCCGCGCTCTTGGTGGCTGAAGTTCCACACTCAAACTGCGGGATGTTCTCTAACAGCCCAACAGCCTCTGAACAATGTAGTGAGGACTACAATTCAGGCCATGGCGGCAGTTCTTGGTGGAACGCAATCTCTGCACACAAACAGCTTTGATGAGGCGTGGGCATTGCCGAGTGATGAGGCTGTGAGGGTTGCATTGAGGACGCAGCAGATAATTGCTTATGAAAGTGGAATACCCAACGTTGTTGACCCGCTTGCAGGAAGCTACTACGTTGAGTGGTTGACAGACAAGATGGAGAAGCTTGCATGGAAGTACATCGAGGATATAAGGAAGATGGGTGATGGCAGCATGCTCAGAGGAGTGCTGAAAGGTATAGAAAACGGTTTCTTCGTCAGGGAGATTTCTGATGCCGCAGCCAGATACCAGAGAGAAATTGAGGAGGGCAAAAGGATAGTTGTTGGAGTTAACAAGTTTACCATAGAGGAGGAACTCAAAATTCCCATTCTGAAGGTAGATCCAGAAGTGCAGAGGAGGCAGATTGAGAGGCTCAAGAAGGTTAAGGCCGAGAGGGACAATGAAGCGGTAAAGGAGGCTTTAGAGTGGCTGAGAAGTGCTGCGGAAAATGATGAGAACGTGATGCCTCCGATAATGGAGGCTGTAAAGAGCTATGCCACAATCGGAGAAATAATGGGTGTGCTGAAGGAGGTTTACGGAACATATAAGAAACCAATCATCATCTGAGGTGGTTGAATGGAGAAAAAAATAAGGGTTCTGGTGGCAAAGGTAGGCCTTGATGGGCATGATAGAGGAGCAAAGGTTCTGGCGAGATTTCTGAGGGATTCGGGATTTGAAGTAATCTATACTGGATTGCACAGAACCCCACAGGAAGTTGCTATGGCTGCTGTGGATGAAGATGTTGACGTTGTAGGAATTAGCCTGCATAGCGGCGCTCATCTCGCCTTAGTACCCAAAGTAATCAACTACATCAGGGAGTATGGGGGTAATCCCGATGAAATGCTGGTTCTTGTTGGAGGTGTAATTCCGACCGATGATATTGTTGAGTTGAAGAAAATGGGGGTAGACGAGGTCTTCATCCCCGGAACCCCCATTTCGGAGATTGTTGAATTCATAAAAATCAAACTGCCTGAAAAGAGGAAGAAGAATGAAAGTTGAGGAGCTTGTTGAGGGTCTGCTTTCCGGAAACAGAAGAGCTTTAGCGAGAGCGATAACCTATGTGGAAAACGATTATCCAGAGTCGAAGGAGATAATGAAGAGAATTTTTACAAAGACTGGCAAAGCTCACATTGTGGGACTTACCGGTTTTCCGGGAGTTGGTAAAAGCACCTTGGTGAGCAAGCTTACGGAAGAATTCAGAAAGAGGGGGAAAAAAGTCGGTATAGTAGCCATTGATCCGGGTTCACCCTTTACAGGAGGTGCTCTGCTTGGAGATAGGTTAAGACTGGATGGAATGGACTCAAGAAAACCTCTGTGGACAGATCCAGGAATATTTTTCAGGAGCATGAGCTCTCGCGGTAGGGCTGGAGGTTTGGCGGCGAAGACGGGAGATGTTGTAAGGCTTCTCGATGCGTTCGGTTTCGACGTCATTCTTGTTGAGACCGTCGGTGCTGGGCAAAGTGAGGTTGACATCATAGAGGTTGCGGACACTTCAGTGGTAGTGATGATGCCTGAAACTGGAGACGAGATCCAGATTAACAAAGCTGGAATTCTCGAAATTGGAGATATTTACGTCGTAAACAAGGCCGATCTCGGAGGGGCAGAGAAGGTTGAGAGATGGTTGAAGTACATGCTATCTCTCGATGAGGAGAGTGTTCAGATGCTATCCCAGATGACTCATGCAGACGAGGCAAGGGTTGCGAGCGGTGAGTTTTTTGAGCGCAGGAAGGGATGGAACCCACCCGTTGTAAAGACTGTGGCAGATAAGGGAGAGGGGATTGCAGAGCTTGCAGATGCCATTGAGGAGCATTTTAAGTATATGAAAGAGACGGGACTGATAGAGAAAAGAAGGAGAGAGAGAATGAAGAGAGAGCTCTTTGAAATCGTCACGGATGATATCATCAAGCTGGTTAAGGAGAAAACGAACTACAGAGATGTGATTGAAAAGCTTGTAAGAAACGAAATTGACCCATACACTGCAGCGGAGAGAATTGTAGAGGAGGTGTTAAAGAGTGGAGAGAAAGGATAGTAGTGTAACTGCTACTGCTGATGGAAGGGTTGTCAGCAAGGATTCCAGCATTGCATGGTATGTCGGAACTCTGGATGAGGCTAACGCGTTCATAGGGCTTGCAAAGGTTTTTGCGAAAGATGACGGGGTGAAGAGAACGCTTGAAGATGTGCAGAGAAAGATGTTTGTTGTTGGTGTGGACCACGTAAAAAACTCTCTGACCAAGGATGACTACGAGTGGCTTGTAAAAAAAGTGGAAGAGTTGGAGAGTGCAGTTAAAAAGCCCAACAGCTTTGTCATACTTGAGAAAGATGAACCAACTGCATTCCTGAGCGTTGCAAGGGCTGTTGTCAGGAGGGCAGAGAGGATGGCGGTTAGGCTCTACAGAGAGGGGATTGTAAGAATTGAAGTGGTTGATTGGCTGAACAAGCTCAATTACCTTCTCTACCTCATGATCCTCAAAGAGGGCGGAGATTTTGAGAAAATATAGGAGGTGCTTGTTTTGAGAGATGTTGCTGTTCTTGGAGTTGGAATGACGAAGTTCGGAAAGCATCCTGATAAATCACTTGTTGACTTGTTTGCTGAGGCGTTTTATGAGGCATTCGAGGAGTCAAACATTGAGTTGAAGGACGTTCAGGCTCTCTATTACGGAAACTTTGTGGGAGAGATGACCGATGGGTCGGGAAATTTGTCAGGATTCATGGCCGACGAAGTAGGGCTGAGGGGGATTCCCGCGATAAGGTATGAAGGAGCCTGTGCTTCATCGAGTGCAGCTTTCAGGGAGGCTGT
>JAPDIX010000052.1 GCA_029259345.1 Archaeoglobi archaeon | reverse complement strand
TATGAAATCTTGTGGGAATTTACAAGCAGAGCTGAAATGGAAGTTCTTCAAATCAATGAGAAGATAATAGCAGAAGCAGTTGAAATCGGAATCAAATACAGACTGTTGCCCAATGATGCCTTAATCGCTGCAACCTGCAAGCATTACGGAATCAAAAGGGTAGCAACTTTCGACGAGGACTTTAAGCGGATAGATTTTCTTGAAGTAGTTGAAGTTTGATTGCCATTAAGTCCAATCTCCAACAGAACCCTCGGCTACTTGCTTAGGACACCTGCCTAACCGGCTTATCGTTTTCGAAGTTACCTATATATTGCACCACTCCTACATTACCTGATGAGGCACCTCATTTCTATAAACGATCTTGATAAGGAGGACATAATCTATATCCTTAAAAAGGCAGAGGAATTCGAGGATGTGGCGAGAGGTGAAAGAAACTTCAAAATTCTCGAAGGGAAAATCCTTGGAAACCTTTTCTTCGAGCCTTCAACCAGAACACGAATGAGCTTTGAGGTCGCGATGAAAAGGCTTGGGGGCGAGGTTTTGAACATGACCGCACAGGAGGCGAGCAGCATTGCAAAGGGAGAGACTCTGGCAGATACAGTCAGGGTGGTATCAGGCTACTGTGATGCGATTGTGATAAGGCATCCGCTGGAGGGTGCGGCAAGATTCGCAGCGGAGAATTCTTCCGTGCCTATAATTAACGCTGGTGACGGGGCTGGGCAGCATCCCACACAGACATTGCTTGACCTTTATACCATAAAAAAGGAATGCGGAAAGCTGGATGGCATAACTGTAGCCTTGGTGGGAGACTTGAGGTATTCGAGGACGATACACTCGTTGATAAAAGCTTTAGCCCTTTTCGAGACCAAGATCTACCTCGTCAGTCCGGATGCTCTTGCCTTGCCTGAAGAGATGCTTGAGGAGATAGGTGGAGACGTGAGCAGGGCAAGGTTGAGTGAAATCATAGAGGAGGTAGATGTCCTCTACGTTACAAGAATACAGAAGGAGAGATTCCCGGATGAGGAGGAGTATAAGAAAGTGGCAGGAAGCTACAGGATAACCTTGGAAACAATAAAGAATGCAAAGGACAGCATGATTATAATGCACCCGCTTCCAAGGGTTGATGAGGTTGACCCGGCAGTTGATAAAACAAAACATGCAAAATACTTCCAGCAGGCCTTTTACGGTGTTCCGGTGAGGATGGCAATTCTGAGCGAGGTGATGCTGTGAAGGAGCTTGTGGTTAACAAAATCAGAGAAGGGACTGTTATAGACCATATAAATGCTGGAAAGGCCTTGCTTGTTCTTAAGATACTTGGGATAGATGTAGGTACAGAGTTAACAGTTTCGATGGCCATGAACGTGCCGAGCAGCAAGATGGGTAAAAAAGACATCCTTAAAGTCGAAGGAATGTACATCAGTGAGGAGGAGTTGAGCAAAATCGCTTTGATATCGCCAAATGCAACTATAAACCTGATAAAAGACTACGAGATCGAGAGGAAATTCAAAGTGAAACCTCCTGAAGTTGTAGATGATGTTCTGAAGTGTCCCAATCCCATGTGTGTGTCAAACGTGGAGAGAGAGCCAGTAAGGCCAAGATTCTATGTGAAAATTGAAGAAAACGAGGTTTCAGCGAGATGCCACTACTGTGGGGGGAAGATAAAGGATTTAGCTAACCACATCATTTAGACAGATACTCAAGAGCATCTTTGACCTCAGCGTTGTCGTGGACTATCATTGAAATAGCTCTGGTCATCTTCGTTGGATTCTCTGCCTGAAATACGTTTCTACCTATAGCCACCCCTCTCGCTCCAGCATCAATCGCTGCCCTGACCATCTTCAGAATTTCCTCATCACTCCCCATCTTCGGCCCACCCGCAACAACCACCGGAACCGGACAGCCTTCAACTACCCTTTTGAAGCTCTTTACATCTCCGGTAAAGTTAGTTTTGATTATATCTGCCCCAAGCTCGGCCCCAGCTCTTGCAGCTAAGCTGACAGCCTTTTCATCGAACTGGTTGATCCCGTTCCCTCTTGGATACATCATCGCAAGTAGCGGCATCCCCCATTCTCCAGCAATCCTCGATATCTCCCCCAACTCTCTCAACTGCCTCGCCTCTGTCTTGCTCCCCACATTCACGTGAACACTCACGGCATCAGCTCCAAGCTTTATCGCCTCTTCAACGGTGCAAACTATAACCTTCTCATTCGGATCGGGTGAAAGGGATGTGGAAGCACTGAGATGTATTATCAGGCCAACATCCTTTCCATATCCTCTGTGGCCAAATCCAACAACACCCTTATGCAAAACCACCGCATTAGCCCCTCCCTCTGCAACCGCATTTACGGTTTTGGCAAGGTCTCTCAACCCCTCTATAGGTCCCATTGACACTCCGTGATCCATCGGAACAATAACGGTATTTCCGGATTCTCTGTTTATTATTCTCTCTATTCTTATTTTCTTCCCAATTTTATTCATGCTACTTAGTTTCAATGTAGCAATTTAAATTTTACGGTTATGGTCATTTCCCACACATCCCTTGCTTACATTTTACCCAAAAACTCAAGTTTACCGATAACGTTCTCAATAGCTCTCACTTTCTCTTCAACCTCTCTTAGTGACGGACAACCAATTCCCCAATCAAGATGTTTGCCGAGAGGAAATTCTCTGCAACTTTCAGGCCTTATTGGGTGTATCGAACAATTTCCATCTGTGAGGAATGGGCACGGTTTTACAAGAACGGGACTATTGGATTCCACTTCAATCTCGTAATATTCAAATAGTCCAAGCTCGCTCTCGGCAACGATCTTGCCCTCTAGAGGGTCATAAACGCACTGGCTAAGCAACTCGCAACACTTCCCGCACCGCTTGCATTCAAAGGGTATGAAAACTTCAATTCCAGCCTTATCCTTGCTCCTGTAAATCGCATACATCTCCGCTAAGGATTTTCAGTATCGTTTCTCCTTCTTCTCTCGTTGCTGCTGTGGTTATCACGTGAATCTGCTGAACTGTCGCACCATCAATAAGCAGAGCTCTCAGATTCCCCTTTTCATCGCTTCTCGTGAGCTTAAGCCTAACCCCTCCACCAACTGACGTCGCATTTCCCTCTATGACCCCCGGAACAACCTTCTTAACGTAGGGCGACTTTGCCAGCCCCACTATGAGGTTGTATCCTTCCCGGCCACCAATTATCGTCGAATGGCTTCCGTGTATCTTTTCCTCCGGAGTTAAATCCACAGTCCTGAGATTGCTTTTTGTCCTCAAAATTTTCTCAAGTCTTGTAAAGAATTCAAGGGGATTTTCAAAAATGTCTGTCACCAAGACTTTAAATGGATAGAGAAAAGACTTCAACAAATCAACTGCCTCGTATATCAAATCATGACTCTCTCCCGAAACATAAATCTCCACAACCCTCCTATCGTAAACTTTCTCAGCAATAACTTCGTAGAGATTTCTCAGCGAGATTTCATCCTCATACCTTTTGAACGTTAAAAACTCATTTCCATACCCTCCCACAAGAAAAACTTTTGCTTCATCATTCGAAACGTAAATTCCGGAACCCAAGGAATGCCTCCTGCCACAGGAAAGGCAGTACTGGGTGGGACTTTTCAGCAATTCTCCACACTCGCACATCAATCGTTGAAACATAGCATGTGGCCCATTTTGTCCTTCTTAGCTTTAAGATACGGCAGATTCACACTGCATGGCTCAACCTCTATGGGCTCTCTCTTAATCCTGAAACCGTACTTCTTAAGCTCCTCCATCTTCAGAGGATTGTTCGTGAGAAGTCTGATACTCTTAACCCCCAAATCCATCAGAATCTGAGCCGCAATTCCGTAACTCCTCATGTCGGGCGGGAAACCGAGTTCTATATTCGCATCCACGGTATCAATTCCATCTTCCTGCAGTTTGTAGGCCATCAACTTGTTTATCAGCCCAATCCCCCTCCCCTCGTGTCCCCTCATGTAAATTGTAACACCCTTGTTTTCTCTGTCAATCCTTTTGAGCGCGCTCTCAAGCTGATCACCGCAATCACACCGCAAAGAGTGGAAAACATCACCGGTTAAGCACTCGGAATGTATCCTTACAAGTACATCCCCCTCACTGACATCACCCCTCACAAGAGCCACGATTTCACCAAGGGGAGTTCTGTATCCCACGGCCTTAAAAACGCCGTAAAACTTTGTTGGAAGGGTTGCCTCAACAACTCTCTCCACGATCTTCTCCGATTTTATTCTGTACTCTATCATGTCCTTTATTCTGAAAACCGGTAGGTTATGTTCCTCAGCAAAACTCAGGGCGTATTCCTCACCCGCCACATTTCCGTCAGCAGTCATAAGCGGGGCATAGACCGCTGAGGATGAAAATCCCGCCATTCTGGCGAGGTCAACACAAGCTTCTGCCATTCCTGGCCTCTCAAGCACCCCCATTTCCTTCGTCTCCTCCACGAAAATTCTACCGGGATATTTAATGTCCTTAACTTTCCCGCTCACGAGGTCTCTGATGAATCTCGCCCTATCCTCTGCCGACACATTCTCCATATTCGGGTCTATAGGAATCATGTTTCCGTTCTGGAATCTGAATCTGTTTAAACCCAGAGAGAGAATCCTGCTCCAGGGCAGAGCTAAACGAATCTCATCGCAGTTTTTCATCATGAAATTGAGAATCTCACCTGTAATTAACTCAGCGGGTATGCAGATTACGCATTTTTCTGAATCGAGAACCATTGCTGGTTTTCCGGATTTTACCTGTAGAGCCAGTTCATCCATACACCGAGTAGGGTGAGATGCATATAAATTTTGAGAAACATCTCAAATCAGTCTTCTCTCACACCCTTCGGCTTGATTTTGTCATCTTTTTTCTTTTCGATTTCTTCACCTTCGATTAATTCTCTGTATTCTCCCTCGGTCATCTCCAGAACGTAGCTACCAATGTATCCACAGTTCTTGCAGTGGTATTTTCCAGTATAGCCTCCAGCATCAAGCTCCACATCCTTTGATTTGCAGACTGGACAGACAAGAATTCTCTTCATGCTTTAACTTAACCTGATAAAAGATAAAGTTTGCTCACAGATATTTTACCATCTCCCTATCATCCGCTTCCCTTCTAACCTTTGTCGCAATATACACAAAGGGCGTGTCCAAGGCAGCGACGACGAATTTCATGATATAGGATGTTATGAAAATCTCTGCTATGATTTCCCATGGGAATACCTGTTCCCAGAATATGCCGAATCCAACGAAGGCGATCCATGTGAAAACAGCATTGTCTATGAGCTGTGAAACCATTGTTGAGGCATTGTTCCTCAACCAGAGATGTCTTCCGGCCGTTTTTCTTTTCCAGAAGTCAAAAGCCCACACATCGTGAAGCTGAGAGGCAATGTAGGCTGTAAGGCTTGCAATGGTGATGCGAGGCATTATGCCGAAAATCTGCTCCAGTGCCGGACTGAGGGTGTCACTCTCATCGGGGATGAACGCTAAGCATATCTGCATTAGCAGTGTAAAGACGATCAGTGTGAAAAATCCAATCTCAACCGCTCTTCTTGCCCCCTTTCTGCCGTAGTTCTCGCAGAGTATGTCAGTAACAAGAAAAGTGGTGCCGTAAACGATGTTCCCCATTGCAGTCACAAGCCCGAAGAACTCTATTGTCTTCATAACCTGAACGTTTGCCAGAATTATCGCCATTGCAGTCCACGCATACAAGCCAGTTCTACCAAAAAGCCTGTAGGAAGTGATTATACCTACGAAGCTCGTTATAAGCAGGACAAACCATAGAATTTCGTTCTGAAATGGTAGCATAGATGTATTGGAGAATGCATGCATTAATTTTTTTTGAATCCGGAAACTTTATAAGTTCCATGATTGTAATAATAACATAGATGTGAATAATGAAATGAATGATAATAGGTTTGACGCAAAATTCTGGAAAGATGTTGTGGAGAACGCATTGGCAGGCATCTTTATCATTGATGAAAAGCTTAGATTCAGATATGTTAACAGAGTTGTTGAAATAGCAACAGGATATTCACGAGATGAAATTTACAACATGAGCGTTTTTGATCTCGCTCCTGAAGATCGTCCGAAAATTTTAGAGACTCGTGAGAGAGTTGTGAAGGGAGAGCAAGTTTTCGTGGAAAACCAGTTCATAACAAAGGATGGGAGGAGGAGGTGGGTTTGGGGCTTCATACTTCCCATTGAGTTTAAAGGAGAGAAACTTGGACTGGGCAACTGGATTGACATAACGAGAGCAAAGAAGCTTGAGATGAAGCTGAAAGAGAGTGAGGAATTTTACCGCACACTTGTTGAGGATTCTCTGACCCCCAATTATATAATTCAGGATGGAAAGTTCATCTACGTAAACAAGGCATTTGAACAGGCTACTGGATATACAAAGGAGGAAATACTTGGAAAAGACGTGTTCACGATAATTCACCCAGAGGACAGAGAGACGGCTAGGAGAAAACATCTAAAAAGGCTCAAAGAAGGAGGAAGCGACACTTATAGTTTCAGAGTAATAAACAAGAAAGGGGGTGTTAGCTGGACTACAGTTAGACCTGCCAAAATCACTGTTAAAGGTAAAGAAGTTGTTGCTGCAACGGCTCTGGACACAACTCAGATACATGAGCTCACCGAGGAGTTGAATATGAAAACGGAGTATCTTGCTCTCCTGAATAAAATTCTCCGCCACGACATACTTAACGATCTTACCATCATCAGGGCTGCACTTGAACTTAAGGATGAGAAACTGATTGAGACAGCCATATCCAGAGTTGACAGGATAAGGGATTTGATTACGGAAACGAGGAGTCTTGAAGAGGCCGGAGGGGAGAGGAAGACAATCAATGTTGCAGAATTTGTTAAGGAGATTGCTGAACTGTATGGCAAGGAGGCGATTATAAGGCTAAACCTTGAAGACGTGTATGTGAGGGCGAATGAGGGGCTGAAGACAGTAATCCAGAATATACTCAACAATGCTATACTGCATAGCGGCAAGTCTCCTGTTGAGGTAGAAATCCGCACCTACATTGAAAACGGCTGGGGAGTTATTAGGATTGCAGACAACGGGAAAGGTATACCCGACGATATGAAGGAGTTGATATTTCAGGAGGGATTTACGACGGAAAATGGAAGCGGTCTTGGGTTGTTCATAGTCAAGAAAGTTATAGAGCTTTATGGAGGGGAAGTAGAGGTTAAAGATAACGAGCCAAGTGGGGCTGTTTTCGAGATCAAACTGCCACTCGAGAAAATCTGACTAAAGTTATCAGGCTCTGTTTTTCAAGATGGCTTTCAGCTACCGAAGTGTTATAGAACGATATCTTTTATGTGTTCCGGGATATCTTCATCCCCCTCGTATCCCAGAGCCTTATCTACTGCATGCCTCGCAATGTATCCGGCGATGTGCAGCAGTGTCTCGTTGTATTCATTATCCCTCTCCATGCTGGCAGTGCAGGGGTAGGCGTGATGAGCCTCAGCAATAGCATTCCACAGTTCTCTCATCTTCCCCTCCTTTACTGGAGTAAAGTCAAAGCTCCTGAGCTTTATACCAATGAAGTACGCGCATCCACAAGGCTCACTCCTCAGAATTTTGACGTAAGCCTTTCCGTCTTCGAGAATTTCAATTTCGAACTCAGGATAGCCTATGCCCATCTCCCTGATCATCCTGTTTATTGTTGGGTGTTCCTCGCTCTCCCTTAAATTGCAGAAAGGCTTTGGAGAAGCGAACTCTAAGCATGTTTCATCACATTTCTCTTTCATCTGTTTTGCCAAACCGGGAGAGCACCATCTCGGTTCCTCAACTGGCACGACAAGAGCTTTGACTTTATCCTTGAGCTTCTCGGGTAACACTGCAAGCACATCTGGATGGAGGTTTATGGCAATGGCAATATCTGCTTCGGGAATGAACTTGGGGAGGAAATCCTCTGGATTCTCTATAAAGTCGGGCATCGTTGTTGGGTCGGGCATTGAGAAGACGGAGATTATATTTTTCGAAAAGCTGTAAAGACCGTCCTTACACTGTGCACATGCGTCAATACCGCACGCACCGTATGAAGGGCACGAGTTTGGGTAATTCATAAGATTGGCTATGAACTTCTCCCCAAAGAACCCGTACTGAAATACCACCAACCTGAGATCGGACTCAAACATGAGCTAAGATTCTCTCCGATAGATATAACCGTTCTCCCTAAGACTTTCGAAAATTTTTAAAAAATCAAGACAATTATTTATTGTGAAACCAATTCCGTGGCGCAGAGTAGAAAAATGGAAATGCGTCAGATGCGGGAAATGCTGTGAAGAACTCGATGTTATGGTCACTTCTGAAGAAGAGAAAAGGCTCAGGAAGTTTGGTGATGTATTCAGGAGAGGTAAGGTGCTGGTATATCTTAAAAAGATTGATGGGAGATGTATCTTCTTCAGATCAGGAATTTGCGCGATTTATCCCGAAAGGCCTATGGCGTGTGTCAAATATCCCTTCTACTTCAGGTCCACTGGTGGAGAAGAGTCTTATTTTGGAGGCTATCATGTTTATGTGGATTCAAACTGTCCGGGAGTTGTTTTAGGCCACCCAACTGAGTCTCTTGTAGATACAATCCAAAACCTGTTGAAAAATGAAAGACTTATAATAGTATGACTCTTTTTTCCCTCACTTAAGCTTCTGATAATTACGGTTTTCAATTGCAGCCCATAAATTGCAGGCTTTTTGGGTCAACAAACTTGAAAAATCTGGCAGAACAAGCACACCTTGTGCGATTTAAGCTATTTAAAGCAGCAGGTGTTCAAAGCTAACTGACCGAAAATTTAAAATTTAGCTCTGATTCACTTCTTAAAAAGGAGGTATTGCAAAAAGATGTCGGAAATCTGTCCGGTTTGCGGACTGCCGAAAGATTTGTGTGTTTGCGAAGAAGTAGCGAAGGAACAGCAGTATATTTTGATAAAGGTCGGTAAAAGGCGTTACGGCAAAGAGGTTACCATTATCGAAGGCATAGACAGCGGAGAGATAAATCTTGAAGAGCTTGCGAAATATCTGAAATCAAAGCTCGCGTGCGGTGGAACTGTTAAGAATGGAGTAATAGAGCTGCAGGGCAATCACGTGAACAGGGTGAAGGAGCTACTGATAAAAAAAGGATTCAATCCGGAGAGAATTAAAACTTAGCCTTGTCCGAGTATTCGATTATTTTTCTCATAATTTCTATATCCCTATCCTTCTCTTTCAGCCTAAGCTCAAAAATTTTTTCTCTGCATGCCATGTAAGTGTTAAAGGCTCTGAACATGATCTCCTCAATCTTCAGGTTGAATTTTAACCTGTCTTCCCCCTTCAAACCAATTCCGTCAGCCACCATATCTCTCAATTCGGAGATAAGCCTTATGCTCTCTCCCGGGCTCAGATTTCTATCGGTTGCCAAAAATCTCATCAAATCGTCAATTGCATCATCAACATTGGCACTTAACTCTCCACTCGTGTGCAATGTCAGGATTCCGTCAAGTATTCTCCTCGCTGCATCCTCGAGGTAGTCAACAACCTCAAAAACGGGCTTTACAGGGTATCCTGCAAGAATCCTGTCCACCCATGCCTTTATGATTTTCTCCTTATCCATGGTCTGCTGTCTGTTTCATGGCATAAGAAGATAACCTTTTAAGTTGCATTCAGTAAAAACCTCCACATGAGCGACATCATGGAGATGCTTGTGAGGCGAGGATTCCTCTGGCAGTCCTTCGAGATTTACGGTGGTATGGCTGGTTTTATAGATTATGCTCCTCTCGGAAATAACCTCAGAAGAAAGATTGAGAACGTATGGAGAAAGTATTTTGTAATCAACGAAAGAGCGGCTGAGATAGACACTCCTACCGTAGGCATCGAGGATGTTTTCATCGCATCAGGCCATGCAACTTCCTTCACAGACGTCGCCATCGAGTGCGAAGATTGTGGCAGGGTTTACAGAGCCGACCACTACGTTAAGGAAAAGCTTGGAATAGAGGTTGATGAAACAGTGGAGGCTGTAAAGGAGGTTATGGAAGTTTACGACCTCAAATGTGAGTGTGGTGGGAAGTTTAAGGAACCTGCCCCTATGAACCTGATGTTTTCCACAAAGATTGGCCCGGGAAAGGGGAAAAATGGCTATCTCCGCCCTGAGACGGCACAGGGTATATTTGTGGACTTCAAAAGACTGGCAAGCTACTTTAGAGAGAAGCTTCCCTTTGGTGTCGCCCAGATTGGGAGAGCCTACAGAAATGAGATAAGCCCGAGACAGGGTGTTGTAAGGCTGAGAGAGTTCAATCAAGCTGAACTTGAGTATTTTGTTCACCCAGCAGAGAAAACACACCCCGAGTTTCCTACGGTGGCTGGAGACAAGGTTAAGCTGGTTGACAAGTTTGACAACGAGCACCAGATAACTCTATCGGAGGCTGTGGAAAAGGGCATCATTGCGAATCAGATTCTGGGATACTTCATCGGCAAGACGAGGCGATTCCTGCTTGAAATCGGGATTAAGGATGATAAGCTCAGGTTCAGGCAGCACAAAGATGATGAAAGGGCACATTATGCCACGGATTGTTGGGACGCAGAAGTTGAGACGAGCTACGGATGGATCGAAGTTGTTGGGATTGCCGACAGAACTGATTATGATTTGAGAAGGCACTCAGCTTACAGCGGTGAGGAATTGACAATTTTCGTCCCCTACACCCAGCCCGTGAAAGTTAAGAGGAAAAAACTTGTGCCAAAAATGAATAAAATCGGACCTGCGTTCAAGGAAAAGGCGAAAAAAGTCGCTGAAGCAATATCAGAATTCGATGGGGAGTATTCTGATGAGATCGAGATTGTGGTTGATGGTGAGAGGATAAAGCTTAACAGGGAGTTTTTTGATGTTGAGGAGGTTGAAGAGGAGGTTGCTGGTGAAAAAATAGTGCCCCACGTAATTGAACCGTCCTTTGGGCTTGACAGGATAAGTTACGCGGTTTTGGAGCATGCTTTCGATAGGGATGTGGTTGATGGGGAGGAGAGGAGGGTTCTGAGATTAAAGAGAAGTGTGAGTCCGATTGAGGTAGCAGTCTTGCCACTGCTTTCCAGAGAGCCTTTCGAATCGAAGGCTCAGGAGATAGTGTCACTTCTGCGAAGTGAAGGTATTATCACTGAATACGACGATTCGGGAAGTATAGGCAGGAGATACAGGAGGTTTGATGAGGTAGGGACACCCTTCTGCATCACTGTTGACCATCAGACCTTCGAAGATGAAACAGTGACCATCAGAGATAGAGATACCACGAGGCAGGTCAGGGTTAAAATAGGGGATTTACCAGCTATTTTAAAGGAACTGCTGGAAAGTGAGAGAGAAATCACCGAATTCGGTGAGGTGTTCAGGTAGTGCTTGTTCTCTCAGGTGGAACGGGCACACCAAAGCTTTTGCAGGGGTTAAAGGAGGTTTGCAATTTTTGGGCTGTTGTAAACACCGCCGAAGACATTTGGGTTTCTGGAAACAAAATTTGTCCCGACATAGATTCCGTGATTTACGCCCTTGCAGAGATTATTGACGACGACAAATGGTGGGGAATTAAGAATGACTCTTTCACAACACACGAAAGGCTGAAAGAGCTTGGTTTTGATGAGGGGATGAAGATTGGGGATATGGACAGAGCGACGCACATAATAAGGAGCGAGGCTTTAAGGAGCGGTAAAAGCCTTTGTGAGGCCACGCAAATCGTTGCAGGGGCTTACGGGGTTGAAACCAGAATCTATCCCATGTGTGAGGAGGAAGTTTCTACAGTGGTTGTTACGGATGATGGAGAGATGCACTTTCAGGAGTTCTGGGTAAAGAGGAGAGGAGAACCAGAGGTGCTGGATGTCAGATTTGAAAATATCGAGAGGGCTAAGATACCCGAAATTGTAAAGAAGGGGTTGAAAAGGGAGGAGGAGGTGCTCATAGGACCAAGCAACCCGATAACGAGCATAATGCCAATCCTCAGTGTTGAAGACTTCTCAGAAAGACTGAAGGACAAGAAGGTGATAGCAGTTTCACCGATTGTTGAAAACAGACCATTTAGTGGGCCTGCAGGCAAGCTGATGAGGGCGAAAGGGTTTGAAGTCTCACCAAAAGGTGTTTTCGATGTTTACAGCAGCTTTCTGGATATGCTCGTGGTTGACAAATCCGACTCGAATCTTGAGTCGGAAAACATCGTCTCCACCAACACGATGATGAGAAACAAGGAAGATGCTGTAAGACTTGCAGAATTCATTTTAAAACTGTTCGACCGCTTATGATCAACGTTGCTGAAATCAAAGCTATGCTGAAGAAAATAAAGTACCCCAAGCACTGCATTTACTGCGAGGGCATAGATGAGAGCGTTGATAATCCGATCCATCATCCGAGCTACGAAATCACCCCAGCCTGTAACCTCAACTGCATCTTCTGCTACTCCAAGGTTGCAGAAATTAAGGGCAAAGCCCCAAAACCCGGCTACTACGGAACGCTCGATCCAAAGGCCATAACAATTTCGCAGTATGGAGAGCCTTTCGTTGTCGGAACGGAGAAGGTTGTTGAGCTGATAAGAAGGTTGCGCGAAAGGTTTGGCGAGGTGAGGATAGATATACAGACCAACGGAACCTTGCTTGACCCATCAAAACTTGGCAGTGAGGCGGATATTGTGATGGTAAGCCTCGATGCCGGGAGCAGGGAAAAATACAAAGAGATTACGGGTGCAGACCTCTTTGAAAGGGTTGTAGGTAATATCAAGCAGATAGCAGAGCCAACCTATACTGTCGTCAGGACTGTTTTCATGCCGGGTGTGAACGACAAAGAGCTTGGAAAAATAGCCGAGATATCCTCAATTGCTGATGAGCTCTTTCTCCAGCCGCTGTCATTATACAAAGAGAACAGAAGGCTTTTGGAGATGGTTGATGTTGGGAAGGTGGAGAGCATCGGAGAGTTTCTTGAAGCCGCATACAGGTTATCGAAGATGACGGAAGTGAGAATTCCCGGATGTTTACTGCTAAACATTCGAAGCTTTCTTAAGAGATACGATGTGGGAGACTTGATGCTCGTGAGAAGGGACGCTTTCGGTAGTGTCCCCATCATGCAGAGGGAATGGAGGTTCAGATTTTAGTAAGCTATTTTTAACTTATTGCGCTTGGGACGATAAGATTTGCCGCAATAAGCGACACACACGACAACTTGGTGGTTGTGAGAGAGCTTATTGAAACTCTTCGCAGGGAAAAGCTGGATTTTATCGTCCATGCTGGCGATGTAATATTACCATTCACGCTTAAAGAGTTCGAATCTCTTAGACTGAAGATGTACATAGCCTTTGGAAACAACGATGGGGAAGGGAAGATTTTGACGCAAATTGCGGAGAAGAACGGCTGGGATATTGGAGATATAGTGGATTTCACCCGCGGAATTGCCTACCATAGCACTGACAGAAGAATCTTGGAGATTCTGAAGAAAACTGGTACTTTGATCATTACTGGACACACCCATAAACCTGAGATCGTCAGAGAGAAAGCAACCATTCTGAATCCGGGCGAAGTTTGTGGATATCTTACGGGAAATAGAACATTCGCCATTGTTGAAGATGGAGACATCAATCTGATTGAGCTGTGAAAAACTGGAAAACGTTTAATTAAAGCATGCTCAAAACTTGGAACATGGGCATACTTAGAGTCGTGAATCTTGGTGTAGAAGTTGGTGAAAAGAAAATACTGAAAAACGTTAATCTCTATATCAAGCCCGGAGAGACCTTTGTGCTCTTCGGCCCCAACGGTTCAGGGAAGTCAACTTTACTGAATGCAATCATTGGAAATCCTGCCTACAGGGTTGTGAGCGGAAGAATAATGTTCAAAAAGGTGGACGTGACGAACCTTCCAACGAATGAGAGGGTAAAGCTTGGAATCGGGATAGCATTCCAAAATCCGCCAAAAATCAACGGTGTCAGGCTCATAGATGTGCTGAGATACTGCGCGAAGGTCGGAGGTTATTCCGAAGATACAATAATGGAGTTAGCCGAGAAGATGAAAATGACCGATCACCTTTATAGAGAGATAAATGTCGGTTTTTCGGGTGGGGAGGTTAAGAGGTCAGAACTGCTGCAGCTCATGTTGATGAATCCGGATTTAATTTTGCTTGACGAACCCGACAGCGGGGTTGATTTAGAAAATGTTGCACTAATCGGTGAGGCGATCAATGAACTCCTTGAGAGGGATAAAGATGCGGAGAGCAGGGAGAAATCCGGAGTAATCATCACCCACCAAGGGCATATTCTCGATTACGTGGATGCAGATTATGCCGCGATACTCTATAATGGCAGGATTGCCTGTATCGGTGATCCGGGGGACATATTGAATCAGATAAGGAGCGAAGGGTATGAGGGGTGTATGGTGAGATGTCTGAAGAATATGGAGAACTCGGAGTAGATAAAAGAAGGCTGAGAGAAGTAGGAATAGAACTTGACGGATCCAAGAGATCGGGGGCGTATTTGCAGGAAGATCAGGAAGCTAAAACATTCGCGTCCTTCTTTGAAGGCGTTGAAGTGATGAGCATACAAGAGGCGATGAAAAAGTACGAATGGGTCAAAGATTACTTCTGGAAAATTTTGAGGAGAGATCAGGATGAATACACGAGAGAAGCTGACACCGAAGATGTAAATGGTTACTTCATAAGGGCATTGCCAGATGCTAAGGTTGAAATTCCCGTCGAGGCATGTCTGTATCTGAAAAAGGCGGAGAAGCAGAGGGTTCACAACATCGTCATAGCCGAAGAAAACTCGGAGCTTAACATAATCTCAGGCTGCACATCCCATCCCGGTGTTGCGGGTATGCATATCGGGCTTTCAGAGTTTTTTGTGAAGAAGAATGCAAAGCTGTCTTTCACGATGATCCACAGCTGGGATACTACGATTGAGGTGAGACCGAGAACCGCCATTAAGATAGAGGAGGGTGGGAGTTTCATCAGCAACTACATTCTGCTGAACCCCGTAAAGCTCGTTCAAACATATCCCACCGCTTACGTTGAAAAGGACGGGACAGTTATTTTCAACAGCATAATCGTTGCCCTCGAAGACAGTGTAGTTGATTCTGGAGCGAGGGCGGTGCTGATGGGAGAGAACAGCAGTGCAGAAATTGTTTCGAGGACAATCAGCAAGGGAGGAAAGGTTATCGCGAGAGGCCATATCATCGGTGAGGCTCCGGAAGTCAAGGGGCATTTGGAGTGTAAGGGTTTGATGCTTTCCGAGAGTGGGTTGATACATGCAATTCCTGAGCTTGAAGCCAAGTATCCCAACGTTGAACTCAGCCATGAGGCGGCTATTGGCAAAATAGCAGAGGAGGAGATATTCTACTTAATGTCGAGGGGTTTGAGCAGGGATGAGGCAACTTCAGCCATCGTTAGAGGGTTTATGGAGATAGAGATAAAGGGCTTACCGCAGGCGCTTAAAGAAGCCATAGACAGAACTTTGGAGATTGCAGAAAAAGATTTGCTGTAGTCAGAGAGTACAGCCGTCATCATCGCAAAGCTCAGCTTCTGCCAGATTCATCATCCTCTTTTTCTTCTCTACTCGATTAAAGTGTCTTTCGAAAGAGCTTTAAGCTTGGGTTGTAAACCCTGCTTGATGAGAGAAGCTAACCGCTTATCCCAGATTTCCACCTCCATGATACGCAGGATGTTTGAGATTGTTGAAAGAGCAAAGAAGGAGGGTAAAGAGATTGTAAGCCTTACCATTGGCGAGCCGGATTTTGATACACCAAAAGAGGTCGTTGAAAAAGCCTGCAGAGCTATGAATGAAGGATACACACATTATACATCAAACTTTGGCCTTGAGGAGTTGAGGGAGGCTATAGCGGAGAGATACGGGGTGCATTTATCGAACGTGATGGTTACTGCAGGTGGCAGTGAAGCTCTGATTAATGCATCCCTTGCCTTCATTGAGGAAGGGAGTAGAGTTGTAATCCCAACCCCAAACTTTCTCAGCTACTTCACCTATGCCAAAATGTGCGGGGCAAAGATTGAGCAGATTAGAACACATGACACAGCCTTCATTCCTGACCCTGAAAGGTTAAACGAGGTAATGGGGAAGGATGTTAGCGTGATTTTCCTAAACTACCCCAACAACCCGACCGGAGCGGTAATGAGCGAGAAGGATGCGAAGGCTATTGTCGAAATTGCGGCGGATAATGGGGCGATTGTAATAAGCGATGAAATCTATGATCAGATATACTACGATGTGAAACCCACATCGCTTGCTGGTTACGAAAACGTTGTGTGTGTAAACGGCTTCTCCAAGTCGCTCTCCATGACCGGATGGAGGATTGGATTTACCATTGCTGAAGAAGAGCTTCTTGACCCCATGCTTAAGGTTCATCAGGTTAATGGTGTGTGTGCTCCAGCATTCGCCCAGAAGGCGGTTGCAGAGGTTATGGCAGAGGGCATTTTCAATGAGTTGGTTTCCAGAATGGTTTCTGAGTTCAGGAAGAGGAGAGATTACGTTTATTCGGAGCTGGGCAAGATTTACGATGTTGTAAAGCCGGAAGGAGCCTTTTACATGTTCGTGAACGTTAAAGAGGATTGCATGGGTTATGCCGAGAAACTGCTTGATTACGGGGTTGCCGTGACCCCAGGACTGCCGTTCGGGAATTACAACGATACATATGTGAGGATAAGCTACGCCAACTCAATTGAGAACCTGAAGAAGGCTGTCGAGAGCATAAAGAGATATGAGAGTCAGAGAGCTTGAAAAAAGTGATGTAGGAGATGCAGTTAGAATTCTCGTTTTATCCTTTGAGAAAGAGCTGAATTTTATTTTTAGAGACATAGAGCTTGCAAGAGAACTGTTTTTTAAGTTTTTCACAGATTACAATGAAAACTGCTTCGTTGTGGAGGAGGAAAGGGTTTTGGGCTTTGCTTCATACTCCACAAAGAAATTGCCAATTTCAAAACTTCTCAGAAAAGAACTCGGATTAGTGAATGGGTTTAAAACCTCTCTGCTGATAAGCTATCTCTGTCCGAAGCCCAAGAAAAGGGAGGGAGTGATCAACTTTATTGCTGTATCTCCCCTAAGAAGGAATCGCGGTTTGGGTTCACACCTTCTCAGCAAAATAATTGAGAATGCAAGAGATAAGGGGGTCAGAAGGCTAAAGTGCTATGTTTCTCTTGAGAACGATGCAGGGATAGGGTTGCTTACCAAATTCGGATTTGAGGTTGATAAAATGGTGGATAACAGCTTTGCAGAGAAATACTTCGGTCAGAGGCAGTGGTATTTGATGAAGGTAGAGCTTTGAATCTTAAATCCCAAGTCTTCTGAGCATTCTGCTTGAGATGGAGAGAGAATACTCTTTTACCATCCTCTCCATACCCGGATTGGATATCACTTCTATATCCGATTCCGAAATCTCGAAATTTTCCATTGCAAGTCTTATATGCTGAATTTCAGATGGGTTGAAACCCATAAGTCTTGCACCTACGATGTCAGCAGCCACAACATTATCGCTTGCAATCATCACCTCATGCTTCACGGGTTTTGGGCGCATTTCAGAATTTGTGCCCCCAATTATACCATCTATTATGGTAAGAGATGGCTGGAAAAAGCTCAAAAGGTCAACGAGCTTCTGATGGATGTTTCTGTGCATGTAGATTGCTGGTTTTTTCAGAAATCCCATGTTGTTTTTGATTCCCAGCGTAATTGTTGCCAGATGGTGAAGTTTGAGCTTGGGAACAGTCAGATAACTCTCTCTTGCTTTCAGAGATGTTTTTGCTACCTTTACACTCTCCAGTGCTTTTCCGCCTATTCTGACATCCACAAACTCATCGGTGTTTAGGTTTATGCATTCGGCAATCTCTCTCAATCCAAACCTTTCAAAACACTTGTCGGCAGAATCCTTATAAAAACCACCCTCAACAATAGTTGGCTCTATTCCGTGTTCTCTTGCGACTTTCACTATCGCCCTTACCAGATCTGGGTGGGTTACGCAGCCATTTTCCGGATTATCGAATTTGAGAAAGTTGGGTTTGAGATATCTGAATTCGAGATCGAATAGCTCAAACACCTTTTCAACGAACTTTTCAACTTCTTTGTAGCTTTTAACTCTCTCTACAACTACTTTCATTCCAGGAAATCCAGCACCAGCTTTAAAACCTCTTCTCTCTTCTCCACGATAACACCATGTCCAGCATCCTTTACTATGGCAAGCTTGGCATTCGGAATAGCCTTAGCGATTTTTACACTGTTCTCAGGTGGAACAAGAATGTCCCTCTCAGCGCCGATTACGAGGGTAGGTATTTTCAGATTTTTCAGTCTCTCGTAAGCGTTGAAATCGGCTATCGCCTTTAGCTGCTTCAGATGGTCTTCGTAGGTAATCATGTTTTCCATGAGCTTCTCTTTACTTATCTTTGCCACAATTGGATATTTTTCAACGAACTCTGGCGTAAACAGTGCCTTCAGCCATAGTTCTATGATCTCCTCTGGTTCGTGTTCTCTCCAGTCCAATGTAATGAGATCCATTATTTCAGGCTTTGGAGGGACAGCCTCAGCACCACCGGGATGTGTAACAACAAGAACAAGCTTCTCAACCCTTTCAGGGTAGTTTAACGCAATTTCCTGAGCTACCATCCCTCCCATTGAAAGCCCGAATACGTGTGCTTTTTCGATTCCGAGCGCATCCATGAGTCCAATCGTGTCATTGGCGAACATTTTTATGGAGTACTCTCCCTCCGTACCACCTGTCTTCCCCACCCCTCTGTTGTCGAAGATTATAACCCTGAAATGTTCTGAAAGACCGCGAACAAGCATAGGATCCCACCAGGAGGTGTTTCCGTCAAGACCCATTATCATAACAAGCGGAAATCCTGTGCCGTATTCCTCGTAATATATATTCAGGTCTCTAACTCTTGCAAATGACATGAAATTTTGTCAAGCTTAGTTTCTATAAATATTTTGGTCTTAATTTTATAGGGTCTCTTTCTTCCATCTCCTTTATAAAATTAGATAAACCGCTTACAGTCTTCTATCAACAATCAAACTATTCTAGCAAGGTGTAACCTTTTTTAAGCTCCCCCATACTTTGATAACTTTATTACAACCCCTTCTTAACCCTTTCAACAATTTCCTTTCTCAGCCTACTCTTCAGAACCTTGCCTACTGGATTTCTCGGGATTTCATCCACCACGACCACTATTTCAGGCCATTTGTAGATGGCCACCCCGTTCTCCTCCATGAATTTCTTTACATCATCAAGCGTTATTGTAGTGTTGGGCTTGGGAACGACATAGAGTCCAACTCTCTCCCCCAACCTCTCATCCGGAACACCAACAGCAGCAGCGTCCATGACGTTAGGATGCTTCTTAACAATGTCCTCAACTTCTGCAGAACTGACGTTGAATCCACCCCTGATGATTATGTCCTTCTTTCTGTCGAAGAAGGCGACTGAGCTTTCATCCACTATTTCAAACAGATCTCCGGTGTGGAAGAATCCCTCAGCATCAAAGGATTTTCTCGTTAATTCAGGCTGTCTGTAGTAGCATGACATCGTGAGCGGGCTTCTGTAACAAAGCTCCCCAACACTCCCCGGTTCTTTTAGCTCATTGCCACTTTCATCAACAACCTTTATCTCTATAGCCCTGAAAAAAGGCAGTTCACTGACTTTCTCAGGAACCGGAAAAGCCCTCGCCCTCTTCTCAAGGTCGGGAATCGTTTTATCGTAAGAGAACAGTCCTGTCCCCTCATTCTGCCCCCAGATGTTCATCGGCTCGATACCCCTGTTTTTAAGCTCCACAAAGGTCCATGGTGGCGGAGGGGCTGAGCCCTGCGCGAAGTACTTCAGCTTCTCAAACGTAAGCTGAGAGGCCATAGGATGCTTCAGAATTGCCACTACCACCGCGGGTGGGGCGAGAGTGAAGTTAACACCCTCCTCTATTAGCTGCCTGACGTAGAGCACGGGATCAAAGGGGTGGTGGAGAACAAAAGTTCCTGAGCACATTATCCACGGAACGAGGCCGACACCGATTCCTGTCATGTTCACAATAGGGGCTGGATTCATTATCACGTCTCCATCGCTGAGCAATCCTCCCCTGTATTTCTCACCGTTGTAAAGAAACCGTAGAAAACCCCAGTTGTTGTGT
This sequence comes from Archaeoglobi archaeon, assembly GCA_029259345.1. Taxonomy (GTDB): domain Archaea; phylum Halobacteriota; class Archaeoglobi; order Archaeoglobales; family Archaeoglobaceae; genus Archaeoglobus. The sequence continues at coordinate 6,798 of JAPDIX010000052.1, read as the reverse complement.
GTGAGCGGACAGGCTTTCGGTTCAGCTTCAGTTCCAGAAGTCCATTGCACAACCGCAACATCGTTTCCGCTGAGGTGGGATGATGCTTCATCCAGATCCTCTCTTATGCGGTAATTTCTGCAGATTTCGTAAAGCTGAGAGTAAGGTATGACTTTCTTTATGCTGGGAAACGCTTCCTTGATTTTTGCTGCCATCTGGGCGTGATCGTGGCCTTTAAAAGCTTCTGCTGTTATGAAAACCTTTGGCTGGAGAATTCTGCAAACCTGACTTAATTCATGCTCCCTCCACTGCATTGGAACGGGGGAGATGAAGGCTGAAGCTTTCCATATTGCGAAGTAGGTTGCAATGAGTTCTACTGTATTGGGAAGCTGGACAAGAACACAACTGTCCTTGAAGACTCCGTTATCAAGCAGGAATGAAGCTAAACGGTCGCTGAAATCTTCAAATTCGGCATAGGTCAGTCTTTCGGGCTTGAATCCAACAAGTTCCTCTTTGTTCGGCGGATCAACGACAGCAACTCTGTCTGGGTTCTTCTTGCAGTTTCTCCTGAACCGCTCTGAAAGCGTGACGTTGTCCCACCATCCCTCCGAAACGTATTTATCCACCAAATCCTTTCCGTACAAAACAACCATAATCTATAATTAACAATTACTTTAAAAGTTTTACTCAAAAATTTTTCAGATACACTTTTGCTGGAAATTGTGGATAAAAATATGTTTCTCTTTTAATTTTATAGGGGAAATGGGAAAAGTAGGCCTATAATTCTAATACGGTATGATATCAAATTCCATAGTTCCTCATAACCAGCTTTTCAAAGATGCTGTCGGGTATCACCCCTTTCAGGTTTGCTGCAACCCTCTCCATGAACGGACCAACCCTGTATCTTGGTTTGGGATTTCCTGATCTTATAACCTTCTCAAGTAGTTTCGCAACAACTTCTGGTAGAGAACCACCCCCTCTCATCCCTCTCAACGATGCTCATAACCCTATCGAAATAGGGCTTGTAGTCAGGTATTCTGTTCTCTACGATTTTTCTATTGTCCACGAAGGGTGTGTTTATGTCTCCCGGCTCTATCAGCACAACCTTTATTCCAAATGGTTTTACTTCCATCCTCAAAGCATCGCTGTATCCCTCAATGGCAAATTTGGTTGCGCTGTAGAAGGGCTGGAAGGGAAGGGCGATTAAACCCATTATTGAGCTTATGTTCACAATCAATCCACTTCTCTGCCTTCTCATAATTGGCAGAACAGCCCTGCACACTCTATGAACACCAAAAAAGTTCGTTTCAAAGATTTCCTTTGCCTCATCTACTGTTGTCTCCTCAACGGCTCCTGCAATGCCTATTCCGGCATTGTTAACGACAACATCTATTCTACCCTCCTTCTCAATGATGTAATCAATACATCTCCTAACTGAATCGTCATCTCTTACATCCATCTGGATCATGTGGTCTTCAGGAGGAAACTTTGCTCTCCTACTCGTCCCGTAAACCCTGTATCCTTTTGAAATAAGATGTTCAGCACACGCTTTCCCTATGCCCGACGAAGCTCCAGTTATCAGCACGAGCATGCGATATTTTTAATTCTTAATTAGTTAAATTTTTTGACCACCAAAATCCATATTAAAGTCTCCGAGTCATTCCACCCTGTGGAGATCGGGATTATCTACAGCGGGGAATTCGGAAGAAGGTTCGTCTGTAACCTATCATCCCCTTACCTGTGCCCAACCTTCGGCGCGTGTGGGAAAGATGGTTGTGATTACTGCAAGAAGTATGATTTCAGTTCGAGCATTGTTTACGTTCAAGAGCTTCCAGAGCCCGCAGAAATTGGTCTGTATATCGAGGAGCCTGAAAATTACGTTGAGGAGTTTGCATGCGAAACCCTTATAGCGATTAACGTCCATCCTGACATTCTCGTTTCTCTGCCAGAAATTGGAGAGCTTAGGGCTATGATCGTCCCTGCGTGCAACCAGAACTGGTGTTTGCCCGGATTGAGGAAGCAGCTTGGTGAGAAATGCGAAGAACTTGGGATCGAGTTCGCATCTCCAAAACCCTTTTGCTCCCTGGAACCTTCAGGCTCGTTGATCTCAAAGTTCTGCGAGGATTTCTCAATGGGCAGACCGGAGTTTTCTGTTCTGACAGATGGGAAAACCATAAAGAGGGTAGAGGTTGTGAGAAGTGATCCATGCGGTTCCGCTTATTATGTAGCTAAGAGGATGAGTGGATACGTTATTGACAGCATTAGTGAGTTCTGGAAAGAGATTCACCAGCATCAGTGCGCCTATCCATGTATGGCGAGTATGGAGAGAGATGTCGAGCTTGGAGAGGCACCATTCCATCTCGCGGGATATATAATGGTTTACCAGTTCAGCACCGCTGCAGGAATTGATGCAGAGGGGTTTGTTCCCGAGCATTTCAAGAGCGCTGTTTGCGTTTAGAGAAACATATCACCCAGCGGTGGTCTTTGGATAGTCAAAGGCTGAGCTTTGGTGCAAGAACATTCTTAAACCACTCTCTGCCCTTAGCCCTGAAGCTACCGTATCTCGTAACAACTCCAGCTATGAACGGGATACTGAGGTAAATGAAAATGGTTTTTGCTGCCTCGACAATGCTGACATTCGCTTCAACCCCCTTCACCAAACCGAGATAGTTGAGAGCGAGGGTTATGAAGATGTAGATGTAAACCGCATAGAAAAGAATCTGAAAGATTGCGTTGAATGCGACAAGTCCAACAGCAAGCTCTCTGTCTCCTTCAGCAAGCTCGTTCCACACTATGACCATTGCTATGCATTTTGCCAGACCGACAAGGATTACCCCGATCATGAACTCTGGCATGTCTCTCAGCAGTACAATGGCAAGCAAAAACATCACAACTGGCCCGACAATCCAGTTCTGGATTAAAGAGAGTGCGAGGAGTTTCAAATTACTGAAAACTTTCCCCATCTCCTCATATCTGACTTTCGCAAGCGGTGGGTACATCATTAGTATTAGGCCGACAGCTATGGGAATGGAAGTGGTGCCAATACTTAAAGAGCCAATGATATCGGCAATCTCCGGATAAATGTAGCCTAAAGCAACCCCTCCAACTATGGCCAAGAAAATCCAGAGAGTCAGGAATTTTTCTATGATGGAGAGCTCTTTTTTGTCGAATTTTTCAGCCTCTTTCATCTTATCCCTCTCATCTACAATCTTTACGAGACCATTTCCTTGAGCAGAGGAGAGATTACGCTCTTTATTTCCTCATCAAGCATTTCAGCCTTTACAAGAATTAAACAGCAGATCTCTCCCTTCTCATCACATCCACTGATGGCAACAAGCCTGTCTCCAGCCTTAAGTCCCGCTTTTTCCCTGAGTTCCTTTGGAAGTAAAATCTGACCCTTGCTGTCGATGCTGAGAACAGCCTCAATTTTCGTAGCCTTGCAACTTTTCATGATTTTAGGATTTTTCTGAGATTTTAAAATTTTCTGATTTAATGTAAAAAAGAGGAATAGAAAATCATTCCTTTTTAGTTTTGTAGATACATGAAGTCCAGCCTTCTGGCTGAATTTGGACAAAGCGTTTAGCCATATGTCCGCCTGTTAGGCGAAGGAGTAATCATTTATCTCACTCCCGACAACCTCTCCCATATTCTTTTATAATCCTCCCCAGATATATTTTTATTTGGTGGTATGCTCTTATCCCAGTCACTACTTGATGTATTTTTTAGCCATTCGTAGGCAGATTTGGTGGATAAATCTCCAGTTTCCGTTTTGTATAATTTCTCCGAGTTTATTTGCAATAGACCTAGGAACGTTATTTATTCGCATTACAACACCTTCTTCAGTATTCACACCATAATATATCATAGCAGGTATATTTTTTACCAATCTTATCTCATCTTCCGTAAGTTTTGAGAAATCAATTCCAGATGTAGGCATATTCAAAAAAGCCGCCAATCCCCAAGTGGCACCATTTACAACTTTTTGATAAATAGCTTTGACACAATTAGAAATCGCAGTGGGATCATCAGTACCCCATATCTCCTTGGCAATTTCAGTAAATTCTTTCCCTGATACCCAGTCTATAATCAAATGGGATAATTTGGAGTACGTTATTGTTTCTCCAGGTATATCAACCTCTAAGCTCTTTTTGACTTCGGGGACAGAGAGCATAACACCTATCAATTTTCTCAGTGTCCCTGATTCAGTGTTAAACAATTTACTGCTATACCAATCAGATTGTTTTAGTCCAAGCTTTTGTAATTTGGATATTGTTCTTTCTATGGATTCTGGAGAAAAACCTGTTTGATCTGCTAAATTGACTATATGTTCTTTACCACTTAATTTACGAACATATTGTTTTACTGCATTTTTCAAGATTTCTTTCTTCCTTTGATTTAAAATTCTATAGCCATAAGTTCTATTGAGTTCCATCTCAAGTCTGGAAATCAATTCAGAAACATTGTTATATTGCCTATATAAATGAGCTATATATTGAAGAAACGCTGACCACTCTGGATAACGAATAATTAACTCCATTCCAAGTTCGCGACCTAAATTCTCCAGTTCATCGACCATTTTTACAAGTATAGAGATGAGATTTCCAGTTTGTCTTTGTACATATTCCGTAACTTTGCGTTTATCATCTTCATCTTTAACAGCAATTCCTACAACCCCAAGTTGCTTTTGATCAATTCTTCCAGCCCTACCTACAATATTCCAGAAATCCCTAACGGGCATTTCTTCAAAAGGATAGCTGTAAGATGCCATTAAAATTGCAGAAACTGGAAAGTTTATACCTTGGGCGATAGTAGTAGTTGCGACTAAAATGCGCAATTTATTTTCTTCCATTAACCGTTCCATTAGATATTTTATTTCTTCAGGCAAACCTGCATGATGAATGCCTATGCCTTTTGAGAGATACTTAACTAATGGAAAATTCTCTCCTAACTCTGCTGCAACAAATCTTTTAATTAGTGAAATATCTTCATCTCCAATAGGATCGAAATACTTACAAAGATTTTCTGCGATTTTCCATGTATCTTCTACCGTTCTGGCAACAATTAATAACGGTCCGATATCTTCTAGCTGCTTAGCAACAATAGATGTTAGAAGGGATTTGTTGTTAAGTTTTGAGCGTGGAACATTGAAAATAGGATTGTAACCTCCTATTTGTATTTTCTCAGAGAAATAGAGCGTATGATGCATCGTGACCAATGGCTCGAAATATGTTTTCCAGTTTCGCCTTTCACCCTCTGCATAATATATCCCTATAACTTGATCGTTAGGTTTCCACCAATTTAATTGAATATCAATTGATTTTGGACTATCTTCATCTATCCATTTAGAAACTTCTTTGGAATTTGGAATGAATGGTGTTAAAAGCAATAAATTTGCATGCTTACAATCACTTTTTACAATTGATACTAGCATCTCTAGGTTCAATCCTCTGTCGGAACTTTCTATGTTGTGTGCTTCATCTACGATTAACAATACTAGCTCACGACCCAATTTTTGTTCAATTCCTTGCCTTATTAATAGATTTAATTTTTCATAGGTCGTAACTAAGATGTCAAAAGCCTTTTCTTCAATTAACTTTTCTTCAAAAAAGTCTATTTCTAAAGCTCCTGACATTTTTTCTATTTTTAAGTTCAAGGGGTGGCTACCCAAATCTCTTCTTAGCCTATTAGTTATTTGATTTACTAATGCTCTTGTTGGAACAACATATGCAATCCAGCCATCTTCAAATTGATTTAGTGCTTGGAGTATCTTAAACTCTGCAATTAATGTTTTTCCACTTGAAGTTGGTAGATTAACTACAATTCCACGAGAAGCTGGGTCTAACAGTCCCATTTCCAATACAGCTGCTCTCTGAGGATATAGTAACTCGTATACGGGTTTTGATGCTTTGGTTATGTGTTTTACAAAAATCGTTATTTTAGGATTGATCCTTTCTGAAACACGCCATATGGAGTTGAATACCATCTTTTTGAACATTGCTAACATTAACCTAAGAACTAGAGAGAATTCAAAGTTTCCGGAAAGATCACAGAATTCAATCCCTTTATTTAAATGATGTTCTATCTCGCTTTTAACCCTATCACTGGGGGGTTCACCATCCAACATAAATTTTCCCAAAACTTCTATAGATTTAGCAAAGTGATAGAATGATGCGAGCTCTAAAGCAGCACCTCTTTTAAACTCAGTCTCAACAGAATTCAGATATTCATCTTCATATTTTTTCTGTTCATTTCGCAAATCATTGATTAGATTTATTGCATTTCTAAGATCTTCCCACGAGTTTTTTCTTACGAGGTACAATATAGCAAGATACGTTTTCTTGAATAGTCTTTTGTCCCATGTATCATCACCATTAATTTCAATTTCCCAAGTATTTTTCTCTTCTATCAAAAATCTTCTGCCATCTTCCCATTTTTCCCCTAAATATGAATATGCTACTAGTTTCAAAATATGTTTAATCTTTAATACATCATCCTGAGGCAGTGGTAATATTTGAAGTATGTCAAAACATTTTTTGCTTAACATTGAAAAATCATTTTTCTTTTCCTCTTTATCCCATAAATCTATTATCGTCAGTTCGTATATTTCCAAAATTTTCTCGAGTAATTCTGTTTCCTCTTGAGTTAAGGCAGATCTATTAAATAATTTGTTTTCAAATTTTTTCTTACTAATTAACTCCTCTGCTTTTCTTTGAATTTCATAAGAAAGTTCGTCGAGTATCCAATGAGAAATACTCATTTTTCTTCCCCCTCATTAGTTATGTAATCTTTCATATCCCTAATTGGTATTGGAATATACAA
>JAPDIX010000009.1 GCA_029259345.1 Archaeoglobi archaeon | reverse complement strand
TTTTAACGTTAAAAATCACCCGTAACAGCTATTAGAGATATCAAAAACTATAATAATGGTTAGGGACATATGATAATTATGGAGAGATTGTGCACAGGCATCTTTGGCTTGGATGAGCTTATGTACGGTGGATTTGTCAAAAATACTGTAAATGCAGTAGTAGGCACAACAGGTTGTGGAAAAACAATATTTTGCATCCAGTATTTGACTGAAGGTCTTGAAAACGGAGAAAATTGCATATATATCTCAAGCGACCTTGATGAAAGTGAGTTCCTCAGGATTTCCTCATCAATGGGATGGGATTTGGAAGAGTACATTAAATCAAAACAGCTAAAAGTAGGCCGGTTTCAGATAAAAGATACTTCCTTCCTCGACAGCGATTTAACCAAGTTTATAAAAGGTAATGTTCTCCGAATAGCAATCGATGCATTCTCCCCTCTTGTCGCAAGCACTGATTACCAGTCTCGGACAGAAGTCAGTTTTTTCTTTAAGACGCTTAAAGAGAGTGGAACTGTTGTTGTAACACTGGAGGAGCCATTCATCGGAGAGCCCTCAGCTCTTACAAACATGTCCCTGTTTTTAGCAGATTCAGTTATTCAGTTAAAAAACATTGGTGCTGGGGAAACATACAGTAGAACACTCAGAGTTGTCAAGCATAGAATGTCAAAACATGCTGATGGTGTGTATCCGTTCAGAATTGTAGAGGGAGCAGGTATCATTATCGAAGAAAAAAGGTGTGACGGGTTCGAACCAGATCTTGACGATCTGAAAATCTCAGAAGAGACAAAAGAGGAATTGAGAAAGATCGCAAGTAAGGGATACCTTACCAAGGAAGAGATAGAGAAAATCAGAAGGAGGGTTAGATGAAGGAGGTAATTGAGAAAGTTCTTAGACCGATAGCCCTAGACGAAAACGTACCCTTCGTTGGAGTTTATAGAGTGGACGGTGTACCAATATACATCCACTTCAAAGACAGACGGGTGCTATCTCTCGTTGACTGGCTTGAAAGCCAAGTTAAAGTCCTTATAAACTATATAGCGTCAGACTATTTTAAAAATGCAGAGTTTAGAATGGCTGGCTCGCACTTACTCCTATCTCCAATATCCAAAACACTTGTTCTGGCCATACTGGCTTCAGAAGATGCCTCAATATACAAGCTCAAAATAGACATAGAGTCGATAAAGAGTGAGTTCGAGAAGCATGTTTAGTTTCCTCCACACACCCTACCCCAAGACCAAAGATGCTATACAAGATCTGAAGGCTAAGCTTAAAGAGGTGGAATTTAAACCAACTCTTGCTATATTCTTTCTAACAGAGGAACTCATTAATCATTCCGAAAAATTCGCGAGTCTGGTTGGTTGTGAATCGGTCTGTATGCCCATTGAAGGGTATATAACTCCCGAATCAATATGGACTCGTGGCTGCTTAGTTTTACTTACAGATGCAGAACACGAACTTCAGGTCTTCAAAGGGACACCGGATGAGGTTGTCGAGAAAATGAGGAGAGGCAAGAAGGGGAGGTTTAATATTTTGATATACCCTCTTCTCTATCTGAGAGGCAGATTGCAAGTTCTGAAGGGTATGCTTAGATTGAGAAGGCTTTACGGAAAATACGAATCCGACCCGGAGTATGTACTGGAAAAAGCATCCGAAATCTATCAAAATGAGTTGATTTATCCAATAAACAAGATGCTTCGACCCTTAAGGGATGCAGGTGTTGATGCCATCTCATTCAATGTTTTTCCTTTGCGTATGAAATACGGATATCCGATCATAGCTGTAAATGGAAAAAAGGTAGGAAGAGGAGTTGTTGTTATCAAGTTTAGAGAAAGAATGGAGAGCGATTACACCGATACATTACCAGAGAGAGGTAGAAGTTTTGAGGAGACAAAAGAGATAGTAAAGCAGGAGTTTATGTTAGCTGAAGAGGTTGAAGTTGAAAAAAGAGGTATAGCAATAGGTCACATAGATGGAATGAAGCTAAGTGATTTTTTGGAAGCTAAGAAAATTGCCCTCTCCAAAAAGGATATTTCAGCAGAATTTAGCGAAAGAAAATTTTTCTCCGCCACCCCATACGCTCTGGGTTTTATAAGTACGGAAACGTATGGATTTTCAGGAGTTGGACTGCTTAATTATCCGTTAGAAATTTATCCATGTTTATTCGATCTCGATACATTTTATTCTGAAGCAATTTTTCACGCTGAAACTCTGAGAGGAGGTATTAAGCGTGTCGAATCTCATCTTTATGATTACGTCTCTGTTGAAAATGACATTTTTGCCGCTATAGACCACAACATAATACTAATGTATGAAGAAAAAGTTAGGAATCTTACAGATGTTAAAGAGTATCACGGAATATTTACATCATATCCTTCATACACTTCGGCAAAAGTTAGTAAAAAATATATGAGCGAAATAGAGAAAAATATTTTAATAAATCTTACAACAACAATGTCTTTTATTCATTTGGACTGACTTAAAACATCGAGGAGGGAGCAATACAGCATAACACCAAAAGATGTAAAAACCAACAAAGTTATGGACAAAGGAGATATAATAACATATTTCTTAATAATATTCGCAGTTTTAATAGAAATTTGCCAGTCTACTGCTCTAAGCTTTAGTACAACGTTTAAGAGAGAGACAAGTGTTAGTGCACCAGCAATAAACCAAATTTCAAAAATTCCTAAAAGCACGAAAACAACTATAAACGCATGAGCAACAAAATTCAAAGAAATTGAGGTTTTGAGAAGGCTTTGCGGACTGAAAACTACAGCAAGGGTTTTGTATCCAGATTGAAGGTCAGAAGAGATATCTTTTAAGTCTTTAAGTAACATTCCCGAGAGATAGTATGTTGATGTAACCACGACAAATCCTAAACCTCGTAAATTAAATTCTGGGGATGCCATTAACCAGATTATAGAGGGAAAAACGGGGGTCACAACAAGGTATGTAAAAAGCTCTCCGATGTAATGTTCTTTGAGTCTCGGAACTATCCTACCCACTACTACTTTATCAGAATATAACCATGTTATTAAAAAACATATAGCAAATAATATTGCTATTTGAAAGTTTCCATATGACCATACTAAGAGAAGACTACCCAAATAAGAAAGTGTTATCACGCCTAAAGTCAATTTTTGATGATCTAACAGCGTCTTAGCTTCTGTCCTTCCCGATTTCAAATCATCTTCAGCATCGTTTAAATGGTTCCACAAATTTATAGAGTTAAAAAAAAGTGAATTAAACGCTACTATCTTCAATAAATTGAAAATTTCATAGTTTCTAGCCATAAAAAAAACTAATACAGGTACCAGAGGAATTGGATACGCAACAGTTGGAGGGGTTGCCCCTATTTTTAAAATTTTAATAAGAATAAATATTTTAAGAATAAATGTTTTACTTTGCTTTAAAATATTATTAACCATAATACAGCCTGATCCTCTTAAAGGTCTCCTCGACTTCCTTCCTGTCCTTCTTCTCCTCCATCTCCATCACCTCATTAATAATTGTGAGTATCTGATATTTAAATTTTACTACTATTATAATGATGATATAATAACCATAATTATGACAGACAATAACTTTAAAAATAAAATGATAATATATGCTAAATCTCTAAACCCGTTGTTTCTTCTAAAAAACGCAAATAAACTTATTAACCCAAGAAGGAGTTTGACCGTGTACTTCACAAAAGTGAAAAAGGTAGTAAGGCACAACGAGAAAGTCTCGACGCTTTACTTTGATCTAAAAATACCATCATATCCCGGTCAGTTTGTTATGCTGTATCTGCCGGGCTATGAGGAGATACCTCTCAGCCTCTCGTCACCAAATTCGGTAACAGTTAAAGCTGTAGGCGAGACGACTCAGGCTTTGGTGGAGGCTCATGAGGGTCTCAGCATCGGTTTAAGGGGGGCGTTTGGCAACCCGTTCAGTCCCTCCGACAAAGCGTTAATCATCGCTGGTGGTATTGGAATTGCCCCAATGAGATACCTGTATGAATTTCTGAAAAGATGTGGAGCAGAGGTCAGGATGATCTACGGGGAAAAGTCCAAGGATGGCCTTATCTGGCTCAGTGAATTTGAGGAGCTGACAATTACAACTGAAGATGGTACTGCAGGAATCAAAGGCACCGTCCTTGAGGCCGTTAAGAAGGAGGATTTGAGCAAATACTCAAGAATTTACGCATGTGGAGGATGGGAAATGCTGAAAGCTCTTTACAAATTTTTGAAAAAAGCTGATGTTTTGCGTAAAGCTGAGTTCTCACTTGAAAGATACATGAGGTGCGGCATTGGTGTTTGTGGTTCGTGTGTTATTGAGGACGGGCTCAGAGTATGCACGGATGGTCCGGTTTTTCCTGCAACAGTTATAGGCAATATTTAAATTCACAGAAGAAAAGGGAGACAGGATGAAAGAAAAGAGGCTGATAATAAAAAGAACAGGTTATCCCTCGCGGGGTGAAATAGTTATTGGGACTGTAAAGAGGGTTCTCGACTTTGGAGCCTTCGTGTCCCTTGATGAGTATGAAGGTAGAGAAGGAATGGTCCACATAAGCGAAGTCGCATCGGGGTGGATTAAAGATATTAGAGAGCACGTTAAGAAAGGGCAGAAAGTTATCTGCAAGGTTCTCGACATCAACCCGAAAAGAGGACATATTGATCTCTCAATAAAAGACGTAAACGAGAGGCAAAAGAGAGAGAAGCTTCAACAGTGGAAGAACGAGATGAAGTCCTTTAAGTGGCTTGAAATTATTGGAGAAAAGCTCAATATTGGATTCGACGAGCTTGAAAAGATTGGTAAAAAACTTTTGAAAGAATACGATTCCATTTACTCCGCCTTTGAAGAGGCTGCATATGAGGGTTACGAAGTTCTTGCGCCGATTGTAGGTGAGGAATTCGCAAAAGAGATGGCAGAGATTGCTAGAGAGAATATCAAACCGAAAAGAGTTAAGGTAAGGGGATACTTTGAACTAAAAAGCACAGCCTCAGATGGTATTGAGAGGATAAAGAAGGCGCTACTTGAGGCGAAAAAGGCAGTAACGGATGGTATTGAGATGAAGATAGAATACGTTGGTGCACCAAGATACAGAATTGTTGTTGAGGCCGACGATTACAAGATGGCTGAGAATGCGCTAAAAAAAGCCTCAGAAAGAGTGCTAAAGACTATTAAAAAGCTTGGTGGAGAAGGCAACTTTGTAAGGGAAGCTGCATGAAAGTTTTAATGAGAAAATGCAGTAAATGTGGACGCTATACGCTTAAAGAATACTGTCCTGTTTGCAAATCAAAGACATATACGCCAATCCCACCCAGATTTTCAATTGAAGACCCATATGGGAAATACAGGCGGAAGCTGAGAAAGGAGGTGGGATTTTTCAGTTTCAGGAGGTGGTTGGATGCTGAAAAAGGTTGATGTGAGATATTTAAAAAATCCAGAGGATGTAGGACTGGAGAATCCGATATTAATTGAAGGGCTCCCTGGCATAGGACATGTTGGAAAGCTCGTGGCTGATCATCTTGTGAACGAGCTCGAGGCTGAGAAGGTGGTTGAAATATACTCCCATTACTTCCCACCACAGGTAATGGTTCTAGAGGATGGGACGGTCAGGATGCCAGTGAATGAAGTTTATGCTTGGAAGTCAAATGGAGATAGCAGCGATTTACTTATTCTCGTTGGAGACTTTCAGAGCATAAGCAATGAGGGTCATTTTGAACTCGTTAACGCTTACATTGACATTGCAAAGAGATTTGGAGCAAGGAGAATCTACACACTGGGCGGATATGGAATTGGAAAGCTTGTCGAGGAGCCGTATGTTATCGGTGCGGCAAACTCTAAAGAAGTTGTTGAAGAGCTTAAAAACTTTGGAATAAAGTTTGAGCCCGGTGAACCGGGTGGTGGCATAATAGGGGCTTCAGGACTTCTACTTGGCGTCTCAAAGCTTGAAGGTATAGATGCTGCGTGTTTGATGGGAGTGACATCAGGCTATATGGTCGATCCGAAAAGTGCGAAGGTTGTTCTTGATGTGCTCTCCAAGATGCTAAACCTTGAGGTGTCTGTTGAAGCTCTGGAGGAGAGAGCGAAGGAGATGGAGAAAATCATCGCTCAGATAAAGGAGATGCAAGAGATGGCAGTACAGCAGTGGAAGAGTGATGAGGATCTGAGATACTTCAGATGAGATATCCAGAGATTGACTTTGCGAGAGGGATAGCTGTAATACTTATGCTCATTTTCCACTCTTTTTTTGACGCTTACTACTTCGGCAAAATAGAGCTTTCAGGAGCCTTCTGGTATTACTTCCCGAGATTTATCGGAGGGATGTTCATCTTCATTTCTGGGTTTACGATGGCCGTTGTCAGACCGAAGCCGAACAGAGTTTTGAGAAAGGTTTTCAAGCTTTCAGCAATTGCCCTGCTAATCACCGCCGTTACATACTACTTTGTCCCGAATGAGTTTGTGGTTTTTGGAATTCTGCACTTCTTTGCCCTTTCGACGCTTCTCGGCTACACCTTTTTGAACCACCCCAAACTGCACCTCCCCGCTGGTATTGCTGCCTTTCTCCTCGGAGTTTACCTTCAATCAGTGAACGTAAGTTCCGCCAACCTTGTCTGGATGGGCTTGATGCCTTATGGTTTCAGAACACTTGACTACTACCCTCTCTTACCATGGTTTGGAGTCTTCCTGTTTGGAATGTACTTCGGAAGGAAGTTTCATCCTACCAACCGTAATTTTTTCGAGAACCCGTTGGCAAAAGTTGGAAGAAAGTCGTTGGAAATTTACCTCATTCAGCATCCTGTGATTATTCTGGCTCTCCAAATCCTTTATGGTGATGTTCTCCAGCAGATTTGATTAAATCATTTAAGGCGAGCAAAACATCTCTGGCCTTCTCTATATCCTCAAGCTTAACCTTCTCCCTTTCTGTGTGGCAGCAATGCATCTCCCCCGGTCCCCACACCACCGTGTCGAACCTGTCTTTGAGGTTGAGAGCATCAGTCCACGACCGCATCACAGTATGTGTTGGCTCCACACCTGCCTTTTCCATGGCCCTTTCGAGAACTGTAACAACCCTACCACTCTCAAACCCTTCATAAGCATCCGAAACTTCAAAATTCCCATAATCTCTCAAAAATTCAAGCTCCTTTATACAGTCCTCAAGTTTTGTTCCCGGTTCAACAAGGATGTCGAATTTGACATAGCATTTGGATGGAATAACATATTCATCACTGCCACCCTCTATTTTCAGTGGTGTGGCTCTAAACCTCCTTTTCATACTCGCCATCAGCTCGCATGCTCTTTCAATGGCGTTTACACCCATCTCTGGCATTGAACCGTGGCAAGCTTCTCCCAAAACCTCTACGGTCAAATCAAAGCTTCCATAGTGCTTTGAAGCTATCCTGAGGTCAGTGGGCTCCATGACAATAGCCATTTCACCCTCCAGTTCACCCTGTCTCCAGAATTCGACAAATTCCTTTGAACCTTTTCCCCCCTCCTCCTCATCGCAGAAGAATGCAAGTGTAAAATCCAGACCACTTTCTGCAGCTTCAAGCATCGCAGCAATACTTGCCTTCGCATCACACACACCTGTGCCGTAAGCATAAACGCCATCGGTGCTGAAGGGGGCTTTGACCGACACAGTATCGAGATGAGTTGCCACGATCATTCTTGAACTGGATTTGGTTGCGAGAAAGTGATCACCCTCTAAAACATCATATCCAAGATTCCCAAGATACGTTCTCACAAACTCTCTAAGTTTTTCCTCCTTACCGCTCGGTGATTCTATCTCGGCAATCTTTTTGAGCAGCATAATCATAGCTTTTAAAAGTCGAATATAAAAAACTGTTTCGTGCAAATAAGGAAGGTTACAAAAGAGGATCTTGAAAGCTTCGTTGAAGTATATACGAAATCCTACAAGGGTCTTGAGGAGTATGCATACACCAAAAGGAGGGAAATCAAAAATTATTTTAAGTGGTTGATGGCTCGCGATGAAGATGGTTTTATGGTGGCTGAAATTGATGACATAGCTGTGGGCTTTGTTGCATGCGATACCAACTGGATCAGCATTTTTGAGAGGAGGAAAGTTGGGGAAATCCACGAGCTTTTCGTGCTGCCAGATTTCCGGGGACAGGGAATTGGTTCAGCACTTCTCGAAAAGGCTATCGAGTACTCCAGAAGGAGAGGTCGAAACGTAGCTGAACTCTGGGTAGGAAGGACGAACTACAGGGCAAGAAAGTTTTACCAATCTCAAGGATTCAGAGAGGCTGGAGAATGGGGGAAGTGGGTGAGGATGGTTAGGACTCTATGAACAAACTCTTCGGAATTATGAAGTCATTCACCGAATTTTCAATAGCCTTCCTTATGTGAACCTCCCCATATTCTCTCCAAATACCTGCAAGTGACTTCATCTCACTTTTACTGCCGAAGGCAACGAATGCGGGGCCATTTCCAGAAAGTCCACAACATACACCGATATCCCACCCAACCATCGCAATTTCCAAAGGATATCCAATCATTTCGCAGTAATACTCGGTATTCCTCTTCATCGCGCTGCAGTAGTCTCCCTTTATAGCATCCTCCAGCGCTGGACGAAGTTTTGCGGAGTTTGCCCTTATCTCTTTCCAGTCCACTTTTCTGCGTTTGAAGTGCGGAACAAGTACTGCAGCGCTTGAACCGATCCTATCCCAACGGTAAAGTCTCATCTTGTAATTGTCCGATACAACGAAACCTCCAAGCAGTGATGCTGCAGCATCATCAAAAGCACCAGTGTAGCTTATACCCGCCTCTAAGGATAGCCTTGCATTTGTCCTTAAAATTTCGTGTGCGTCAATAACCTCTCCCTTTAGCTTTTTAACAACCACAAGCAAAGCGTTGACAAAAGCACTGCTACTCCCCAATCCACTTCCGCTCGGAATTTCACTCTCTACAACAACTTCACCACATATCCCTTCAGCCCTCAGAACTCTCTCAGCCACCACACTTTTCCTTTCAACCCCATTAACAATTACTCTTATTTCGCCACCCTCGTCCGGCTTTAGTTCAACGACGGTCTGCATGTCGATACCGAAGGCTGAACCTATCCCGGTTGCGAGAGCATTCACAATAGTTCCGGCTGCGTAGGCAATTCCCCTCATTTGACCCTCTCTCCAAAAACAGAGAAGAGTGCTATTCTCTCCCTAAGGAGCAGGGGTAGTTTTTCAATGCCTGTGATCGTAATTTCCTCATCCGTTATCCCGTAAAAATCCATCACAGCTCTGAGATCATACTCAGGACTGAACTCCGTCTCTGTAAACTCTACCTCACTCATTCTACTCTCATCAAGAATAACTGCAGCAACCCTATTTCTCCCTTCTACAACTCCGAGCTTCAAAGCATCCTTTATCTGCCTCGTTGCTGCGCAGTAAAGCAGAATTTCTATTGGGAGTGCCTTTGATATCCTCCTACCTTTCTCCCAGTTCTCAACAGCTTTTTTTGCCGCATATTCGAGAACATCAAGCGACACAACATATTTACTGCTTATAAACGTCGCACAGTCCACCTTAAAGCTGGAGAGATCGTTAACCACAAGTTCTCCGAAGGTTACCCTCATAGCACCCTCATAACAGACTCCATTTTTATGCCTTTTTCGGTTAGATCATATCTTAAAATCGCCTTGGGAACGAGTATACCTTTAAACTTGATAACCTTCAACCTCCTCTGGACTTCATTTTCGACTTCCCTCAACGTTAGCTCGATAACCCCGTCCGAGTGGTGCTTTATCGCAGTTTCCGTTCTCGGATCAAACATTCCCTTAGTCATCAACATCATGAAAACAGACTGATCCTCCTTAGCATGTTTAGAGAAAACATCTGTAAGGGAGACCACATCCTCTATAGGATAGTTCGCTATAAAATATGTCATGTTGTTAATAACAACCCTATCGAAATCCTCATGGTTTAGAATTGTTTTCAGACCTCCAATTGGATCATATATTGTTCTCTTAAGGAACTCCTTTGCATTTTTTTCTTCCTCCTTTGTGAGGGGTGATGAAAGACTTACGAGTGTTATGTTCTCCCATACTGCCTCATCAAGGTTGAAGTAGAGGTTTATATATCCTTTCACCTCTTCCTCAGTGTCATCGGTTGCCAAGTAAAGAACGTTCTCTCCGTTCAAAGCACCTTCAACAGCAAAGTGGTAGGATAATATATCCCCACCAGCACCCGGTTCTTCGAGGACGAGGACGACGCTACCCGAGGGTATCCCGCCACCAAGCTGTGTATCGAGGGATAATATGCCAGTCTTTTTAACTTTCATCTTTCAAAAATTTGACCCTCTTTATTTATAACTCTAACTCATGCTTTTGTAACTAACCTGTAGTGGCCGTGTCTTGGAGTGTATACTTCGCCATGCTGCTTGAGTTTTGAGAGTATCTCTTTCGCCCTGCTTCTTTCTATACCCTCTCTCTCCGCTTCCATTAAAATCTCCTCTTCAGGCACTCCCTTCTCATAGTTCGGTTCAAGGTTCTCGATTATCTTCTTTATTACCATGATCCTGTCCCTCTGCCTCTTGGAAGTTCCACTATAGGCTATATCTATGTCTATCTCTCCGGTCTCCGGATCAACTGCGATCTGCATCAAACTCCTTTTTATTATTTCTATAACCCTGCCCACATCCTCTACCTCTACCTTGTCGCTCAATCTAACTCTTGCTGATGCCTCTGCAAGCCTGACTATACTTTCAAGCTGTCTTGCGGTAATCGGAACCGGGGAGTTCTCCTTGACCCTCGACCTGAGCGACAGGTAGAAGTCCTCTATCCTCTTCTTTGCCTCATCCGTCAGAACAGGATAAACAGTTTTTCTTGCATAGGCGATATACTTCCTGAGCAGTTCGGGGTCTATTTCAGGCTCTATCCTGACAGCTTTAGCCCTTATAAATTCTTCACTGTATTCTGCTGAAACGTTCTTAACTCTCTCCATCATCTCTCCAAGCTGATGAGAGTGCAGGATGTGATCAACAAGCTTCCTGTCTCTCTTCTCATCGGGGTCGTCTGTCAGGACAAATATCAAATCGAACCTCGATAGCAGAGTGGGTGACATCTCGATTTGTTCGGCAATGGCGGTATACTTTTCAAATCTCCCGTATTTGGGATTTGCAGCACCGAGAAGAGCGCATCTTGCTCTGAGAATTGCGTTTATTCCTGCCTTAGCTATACTGATTGTCTGCTGCTCCAGTGCTTCATGCAAAGCCGATCTGTCTTCTTTCCGCATCTTATCTATCTCATCAACCAGTGCAATCCCTTTATCAGCCAAAACCAGTGCCCCAGCTTCGAGTGTCCATCTACCATCAACCTCATCCCTCACCGCGGTTGCGGTAAGGCCTGCAGTAGTTGTCCCCTTTCCTGTGGTATAGACACTTCTCGGAGCTATCCTGTGGACATATCTGAGCAACTGGGACTTCGCTACTCCCGGGTCACCTACAAGCAGTACATGTATATCTCCTCTGATTTCGGTTCCGTCTGGTAGCTTCTTCGGCACCCCACCAAAAAGCTGTAGGGCAATTGCGAGCTTTATATCCTCTTGACCGTAAATCGAGGGGGCTATTGATCTTATAATCTTACCGTAAATGTCATCACTCGTGGCAAGTTCCATTATCCTTTCTCTATCCCTCTCAGTAATTTCAAACTCCTCGTACTCCTGATGCAAAACTTCAACCGAGTTTCCTTCAAGATACAAATCCATGTGGGTAAGCTTTCTCTGCCCCAACCCCCTCGGCTTCGCCCTGACAATCCCGTTGATTACAACTCTATCACCCGGATTCACGCTACCAGCAAGATCACCTTCCAAGATAACATCAATGGTCTGAGGCTGCTCTCCACCTCTCAGGTTCTCTGGATACTCCTGAACCTTAAGCCTCTGGCTGTCAACAGATACGCTCCTATCCGGGAGAAATACTAGACGTTTTGTGTGACACTTGCTGCACTCTAAGGGTTGTCTGAGCTGTGAATCTTCCTGCTGAACCATGTTGATGCTTCCACAATTCATACAAGCAAAGGCTGCCTCGATAATTCTGGGTCTGACTTCTGTAACCTTTCTGATGATCCCTTCAACGGCAACGAACTTTCCGATGTGCTGAGACCTCAAATCCCTAATAAGAACCTTTCTTGCTGTCGGTAGAGCATAAAAACGGGGCTTACAGCCTTCAAGCGAGGCATCATAAATGTTGGTTACATTTGTTAACCCCTTCTCCGCATGCTGCAAAACCTCGTCAGGGTTCTCGATCAACTCTTCACCAAGCTTACCCTCCTGAAATATCGTCAAATCCTTAACGAAGTTAATATAGAGGGATCTACCATCGCCACCAGACTTTATCTTATAGGCTAGCTTGTTGACCTCCTCCTTGTAGTATCTCTCGAAGAATTCCGTCCATAGTGCGGGACTGCTTACACCCATCAAAAATGATTTCTGCAAAAATCCTTAAAACTTGTGCTTGAAGTGTTCACATGCTACCTTTGAATCTTGTAAAAGAAACTCTTGGTAACGTTAAAAAGGAGGCTGTTCTAACAGTTTTTGAAAGCAAAGAGATGTATGAATTTGCGAAGAAGCTGTCGGAGCTTAATGAGTTTATTAAATGCGAACTTCTGGATTATCCAGAACCCAAGCTGAAGCTACCTGCAATAAAGCTGGATAGATCCAAAATATTCTTTCACGCTGTTCCTCAACATGCGGAACTTTATTCTTTTCTCTTCGCTCTGAAACTTGTTGCTGAAAAAAGTTTGAAATGTGAGAAAAGCGAAGTAACGATAGTAACATTCGTCTCCCAGTTCTGTCCAAATTGCCGAGCAACAGTGGATGCCGTCAATAAAATGGCTCAAAGTTACTGTATCGAACACCACGTGGTTGATACTGAACTGTTCCCTGAAATGGCCAAAAAGTTTGAGATTGTAAGTGTTCCAACAGCTATTATTGACGGCATGAGGTTTACTGGGGCGATGAGTGTGCAGGAGGTGGAAAAGTGGATCAAAGCAGCCTTAAACAAGGATTACTACGAGTATCTGGCAGAAAAGCTGATGAATGGAGAGATTGAAGAAGTGAAAAGGGTTGCAGAAAGCAGAAATATCGGAAAAGAGCTTGGGAAGCTTATGGCCCACGAGGAGTTCATGGTGAGGCTTGGTGCAATGGCCACCCTTGAAGCCATACATGAGAAGAGACCCGAGATTGTGGAAGAGGTGAGGAAGGTTATAATCGAACTGCTCAACCATGATGATGAGAGGATTAGAGAAGATGCAGCAATGATGCTCGGCATAATTGGAAATGAGAGGGACATAAAAAATTTAAAAAAGCTGATAGAGGAGGGTGGGAGGATAGGTGACTCTGCTGAAGAGGCTATCGAGAATATAAGGAGGAGAGAGAATGGCTGAGGTTATTGTTGACTCAATAAATGCAACATACAATGTGAGGGGAGAAAAAGTTGCGATGCTCTGCCCCCCACATCCCCTCATGGGAGGGAGCAGATTCGATATCAGACTCGAAAAGATTGCATCAGAGTTGCTCAGAAATAACATCTCTGTGATGAGATTTGACTATCAAAAGCCTTTCAGAAGTGGGATTGGAGAAGTGGAGGACGCGAAAAAGTGTCTTGAATATCTGAAGGAGAGACACGATTTTATAGCTATAGTAGGCTACTCGTTTGGAAGTGTTGTTGCTTCCAACATATCTGGTTACTGTAACGTTGCTGTTTACATCTCTCCGCTTCCATCCATAAACTCAATTACCTTTAGAGATTCTGACATTCCTAAGCTCTTCATAATCGCAACAAAGGACCAATTTGTTTCCCTTGAGGAGAGTATAAGATTATACGAAGAAGCGTCACATCCAAAAGAAATGGTAAAAATAGACACAGACCATTTTTACTTCGGGAAATTTGACGTGCTGGCAAAATCTGTTGCAGAATTCATTCTACGAAACTCCTGAACCTACCCTCGTTTATCTGTTCCTCAATTTTTCTTATGAATCTGTCATGCGTTCTTAAAACCGGTATTATGGTCATATCTCCCCTCAAGTCCTTGATCTTATCGGTGTACTCTGCTAAATCATTATTTCCAAAGTAAACTATCCAGTTTCTGTATTCGTCAACCATCACAAAGGACGAGTAACCAATTAGTTCGACGACGACAAGCTTGCCATCAATTATACCGTGGACAGTATCATACTCGATGAAATGAACCCTCCCGTTTGAGTAATAAAGCCTCTCAGCCTCCATTGCCACAGCCTGTCTTGCAAACTCTTGCAGTGAGAATTCCTCTGGCTCGTCCAAGATTACTGGCCCAATGTAGAGAACTTTATCCATGTAAGCTAGCGGCCAGGACTGTTAAAAATCTTCACGGTACTCTGCCACTGACAATTACAACCAGCTTGCTCCAGAACCAGTACGGGCCAGTTTCAACATATCTGATATCTTCAAGTCCAGAATTCATAAACCAAGCGATGCATTGCTGGGTTGAGGGGAAAAGCATTATGTTCTCGGCAAATTTTCTTACGAGAAAGTTGCTTGGCTTTCTTGGTGCCAGAATAACAATTCTACCACCACTCTTAGTAACTCTCGCCATCTCCTCTATACCCTTCTGAGGGTTAGGCCAGTACTCAATGCTACCTGCCGAGATTGCCGCATCGAAGGAGTTATCTTTAAAGGGTAGATTTTCTGCATCACCTAGCAGGAAGTTTGAATTTCCAAATCTCATAACAGCCTTCATCATCTGCTCGGGTGTCAGATCAACCGCAACAACGTTCTCCTCACCCACTCTTCTAACAACCTCAGCTGTCGTAAATCCTGTGCCACAACCAACCTCAAGGACGAGATCTCCATCGGTAAGCTCAGCCATGTCTACAACTTTCTTCCTCATCTCGTCGGAGTAAAAAATCGGATTCACTCTGTCATAGATTTTGGAAAAATACCTGTAAAAAATCCGAGTTCGTTTCTTATCTTCTAAAATTCCCATCTCATTCTTCTTTCTGCTTAAATATCTCTTCAAGAGGGACTTTGCCGTGCTTTACTACTACTGTGTTCACCTGCACAATGTCCTTGGATATTACCTTCCCCCTGACCCCCTTTCTTCTCCTCAGTCCCTTTTCCTTCGGTTTGAACCCGACACCACCAGACAGTAAGAGTCTCCTTCTGCCAGAACCGGGTAGATCAGGTCTCATTGGAAATCCATCCCTATCCGTCCCGCCGGTAATCCTTAGCTCGTAGTCTGGTGGCAACTCGACAATCGTTCCGCTGATAACTTCCCCTATCTGCTTCCCAACGAGTCTGTTAGCGTTAGCACCCTCAATAACTTTCTGGTACGCCCTTCCTGTCTTTGGATCTGAAATAACAACCCTGAACTCCATGCAGAACTTGCTTGAATGAAGGATTTATAAAACTATTGATTCTACAAGCTTTTATCAGCATCGTTGTTTGATAAAGCCAAGCTCGGAACAAATAATAAATTTAATACTCAAAAACCTCATCATAAAACCTCTTTGCCATTCTTTTGTCTCTTAAAATTTCCTTTTCTTTCAGAACCTCTCTTTCAAGCTTCTTTAATGCTACATGTAGCGCATACTCTACCCCCCAACTCTCTCCACTCACCATAAAGTTGCCCTTCTCGCTTGAAAGCTTCAGTCTGACGTGTATTAACGGCAAACCACGGAAGTGCTCCTTATGCCTCTTTATATAGACGAAAAGATAGGACTCTCCAAGAAACTTCGAGAATTTTCTCATGAACTTTTCCACGTCTTCCATAATCGCATCCTTGTCGAAGTCATCTAGTGTTATGTCAGAGGTCATCACCTGAATCCCGAATTCTTTCTTCTCCTGCTTTTTGAGGTATTGCTCAAGGATGTCCTTTTTTATAACGATGCCATCGGGAATGCCATCTCTCGTAACCACAACGCTTGAAATTCGGTTCTCAACCATCAGGTCAATGACCTCAGCAACGCTGTCGTTCCTGTCAACAGATATCACGGGAGAACTCATTATACTTTCAACCATGATCGAAAGCGTCCTTTCCTTCTCCCCGCTCGAATCGCCCATTCTTGCCCTTTTTCTGGGTGATATCACCCTATCTATGACGTCCTTGCCCGTCAGAATGCCTATAACCTTGTTGCTCTCATCTACAACAACAACTCTATCTACTCCGTGGTTCCTCATAACTGAGAGAGCTTTTGCAGCTGTATCAAACCGTCTTACAGTTATTACCTCAGGATTCATTACCTCCCTAACCTTGACGTTCTCAAATTCCTTCCTGAGCATTTTAAGGAAGTAATTTATGTAAATAACACCATATTTTTTGCCCATCTGAACAATCACAAAGGGAGTGGAATCTTCAACAAACCTTCTCGCAACCTTAAAAGGATCAAGTTCAGAAATATCCAGCTTGCCTGTCTTAACGACCAGAGATTTTACCCTCGTCTCGTGAGGATTTTTCAGAACGCTCCCTCTAATGAGATCTTTTTCTCTAACAACCCCTATTATCTTTCCCTCTTCCTGCACAAGAATTGCATTAGCCTTATCTCTGTCAAGCTTTTCCAGTATTGGGAAAAGCTTTGAAATCGTCTCATTCGCGTCGATAAGTTCATAATCTTCTCTAATCAGTCCTCTTAGCTCCTCAACGTCCAAGCTATCACCTCCCATCTCCCTTCTAAACTGAGTTTATAACTTTACCTCAACAATTAGAGCGAGCAAATAATTTAGGATGGCGAATCCTAAAAAGTTTGCGATCATCATCATAGCTTTTTCCTTCGCGGCCAATTCTGCATCTCCCAAAAATTTCTCACCCATAACTCTCACCTTAACTCTCCCTTCAGAATAAGCACACTCTCCTTCAGTCATCTCCACATTGCTGCATTTACCAGCAAGAGTTTCTACGATTCTCCAATCTTCCTCACACCTGCCTGCAGGCTTGTAAGACTGTTTTGCTCTAACTCCCGTTTTCTCGTGATTGTCGGTGGAAACAACAATCGCCTTATATCCAATTTCAGCAAAAAGGTTCTCAACATGTCTCCTGAACTCCAAATCAACATTGTTGGAATCGAAAATGACGATTGCATATCTCTCCCCATCATAATCAAGCAGAACTGCAGCGACATATTGGCATATGCTCTCACTCTCGGCATCAATTTTGACGAAACCATACCTGAAATTTTCTACTTCTGAACTCTCCTTTTTCTCAGCCATACTCACAAGCTGCACGATTTCCTTTACCTCACCACTGTTCGGATCATAATCCGCTTCATAGGCATTGTGGCAGTCAACGACGAAATCGTCAAATTCAATTATAAAATCGTCAATGTGCTCTTTACCACTGACAAAAATCAACCTCAAGGTATCGAAGGGAAGACAGTGCACATCAAACCTCTCACCGTGGATCGTAAAGGGCTTGAATGGTTTCACGGGTTCTCCAGAACATTCAACTGCAGCAGCTATTTTGGCAACATCCTCTTCACTTACCGGATTCCGTGCGTGAGATGTTGGCGAGTGGAGATACACGCTGTTATTGTTAGACAGTCTTTTGACGAGTTTTGCACCACCAACATTTCTGAAAGGGCCCGGATGAAAGTCCGTTGAGATAAGATGAACGTTTCCAATGGTGAGACACCTCACACGTCCTTCGAACTCATCGGAATGTTTCATCAGAAACCTTTCCAAATACTCTGCATTTGAGGTGAGCCAGAAAAGAACAAAGGATTCGACAAAATCCCTTATTTTAATCTTACCAACCCTCGTGCCCAATATCCTGAGATATATCCCGAGAAGGGTCGCTGAGACAAGCAGAATTGTTGCAGTTTCAACAGATGCATCAACGATGAGATAGGGGAAAGCTGATAAAAGAAAAGAGGTTAGCTTCCTTTCGGAGCAAAAATAAAAGGTGATGTAGAGAATAAACGATGATGCGGCGGTATTGCCCCCAAGAATGAGTGAGGAAAAGCTGATAAGTGAAATGAATATTGCCAGAAAGGACGTTCTTTTCAAATCGAACTTCAGTCCAACTATTTTTGTTCCCAGCAGTGAAACCAAAAAAACAGCTAACCAGAGCTTGATTACAGATGAATGGAATACGGAGAGCAATAGAGCAGTAGCTAAGGAAGATGTCAGCATAACTCCCGGTTTTGGAATTGAGAAAAGTTTGTAGTAGAGGTTTTCAAAGCTTTTCATAGGGCAAGGTTTTTGATTTTTTCCCAAATTCTGTCAACCTTAGCCTTTACTTCTGCGTCCATCTCAACAACTTCAGGCCACTCTCTCTCATATCCTTCTTCTTTCATCTTCTTTGTCGCATCTATGCCCAGCTTGCCAGCCAGATTGGAAATGTAGGCTGCATGGTCAAGAGAGTCGGTGGGAGAGGGAGGAAGAAGGACTACATCCCTCGCAGGATCAAAGCGTGACGTGACTGCCCAGACCACCTCACCAATGTTGTGAACATTAACGTCCGAATCAACCACGATCACAACTTTCGTGAGAGCGAGCATTCCCGTGCCCCACAAAGCATACATCACCTTCTTTGCCTGACCCGGATACCTTTTTCTAATGGAGACAATTGCAAGGTTGTGGAAAGCCCCCTCAACTGGCAGATTGATGTCAACTATTTCTGGATGCATCATCTTCATAATTGGCAGAAAAATTCTCTCTGTAGCCTTTCCAAGCCATGCATCCTCCATTGGTGGTTTTCCAACAACAGTAGCGTGGTAAATCGGATTCTCCCTGTGGGTTATGTGGGTAATGTGAAAAACCGGGTAGGGCTCGAGTGGAGTGTAGTAACCCGTGTGATCACCAAATGGCCCCTCTATTCTGAAGTCGTCAGCCCTGACGTATCCTTCAAGCACAATCTCCGCGTTGGCCGGAACCATAAGATCAACGGTCTCGCATTCAGTAAGCTTGAGTCTTTCCTTCCTGATGAAACCAGCGAACATGAACTCGCTAATTCCTGCAGGCAGTGGAGCGGTTGCAGCATAAAGAGTTGCTGGGTCAACACCTATGGCAACAGCAACCTCAATTTTCCCTCCCCCCTTCTCGACCATCTTCCTGAAGTGTTCCGCCCCATGCTTGTGTATCTGCCAGTGCATGCCTGTCGTCTTCCCATCGAAAACCTGCATCCTGTACATACCTGCATTTAGTTCTCCCGTTTCAGGGTCTTTTGTTATCACAACGGGAAGAGTGATATACCTCCCACCATCCTTTGGCCAGCACTTTAAAATTGGGAAGTTGTCAAGACTCTCGGCTTCAATTTCTTTACAAGGAGCTTTGCTCGTCTTTTTCGGAATGAAAGACATGAAGTCCTTCAGCATTCCCAGACCTTTCATAGCGTCCATAAAAGATGATGGACGAAATTCCAGAGCAGAGATAAGTCTTTCTCCAATTTCCTCAAATTTATCAACTTCCAAGGCAATTTTCATTCTTCTCTCAGTCCCAAAAGCATTCAGCAAGACAGGGATGCCATAACCTGCGGGCTTTTCAAAAAGCAGCGCCTTGCCACCTGATTTAACAACCCTGTCTACTATTTCAGTCATTTCAAGCTCTGGACTTGCCTCATATTTTATTCTTGCCAGTTCGTTCTCCTCTTCGAGCCTATTCAAAAATTCCCGAAGGTCGTCGTAGGCCATTGTTCAATCCCTTTACCGACGCTAAAAAAACTTTGTTACCACATACAACCGGGAAACTTACTTATGTTCTTAAACCATAATACGATTAATGAGAAGAATCTACACATTGTGGGGATTGTATACTCTCATCGGTACAATCCCATTTATACTACGCAGGGTTAATCTCATCAATGATCTTTATTTCCTCGGTTCTGTGCACATCTACCTCCTTTTGCTTCTAATACTTTCAGCAGTCATGACAATCCATCTTGCAAGGTCTTCAAAAGATGAAAAGAGGGTGTTGTTTCTTTCACTGCTGGGTTTCATCTCCCTTAATGTTTTCGCTGTAATTACAGTCGGACACGCTGTCTGGATTGGGGGTCTCATCCTTCTGACATTCGACAACCTCAAATATTTCATACCAACCTTGTTGGTAGCAAATTTTCCTGTAATAAGCTTTTTAATCTGGAAGACTGCAAGAGAAGTCCGTTACCTTAACATAAAACATTTTACCACTCCTATTCTCGTTACCACTATCATGGTCATTTTGCTTGCCAAGTCATTTAGAGGTATATCAGAATTTTCTGATTACTTTCTGGTCGGAAATTTAATTTGTGATATAATTGCTTTGTCATTACTGCTTATCTTCCTTTCAGAATACTTCAAAACGGAGACCTTTGTGTATTATGGGTTTCTAACTGGGTATTTTTCAGTGAAATACGCTGTGGATTATCTTTTATTTCTGAGAATTCTCAAGTTTTCAGGATTTGATATCACTTTATTCGTGTATTTAGTTGCTTCAACACTGATGTTCTCGGGAATCAGACATATCTACAGCAAAGAAGTGGCCTTCATGAGTTACTACGAACTTGATCTGGAGAGGAAAAAGTATGCTGAACTTTATGAGAAAGTAAAGGAGCTTCAGGAAATTCTCAGGTTGACAAACAGAATGCTCCGTCACGACATTCTGAACAAGCTTCAGGTCATATCAGGTTACATTGAGACCTTCATGATGACCAAAAACGAATCTTTGCTTGAAAAAGCATTAAAGGCTGTAAAAGAGAGCAGCGATTATGTAGATAAGATCAGAGAGCTCGAAAAAATAGCAATAACTGATGGTGAGGGGCTAAAGCCAACAAATGTTAGAAGGGTAGTTGAGGATGTGGCAAAGTCATACTCTGTCCCCATAAACATAAGCGGTTCCTGCTTTGTGATGGCAGATGAGGCGTTGCATTCTGTTATAGACAACATTATCTCGAATGCAATAAAGCATGGAAAAACGGAAAAGATTGATGTATGGCTGAGTGAGTTTGAGGATGAGGCAGAGATAAAGATCGTAGATTACGGACTGGGAATTGATCCGGAAATAAGGAGCGATGTCTTCAAAGAAGGTTTTATGTTTGGTGAGGATTCGGGAACAGGTTTGGGGCTGTATATTGTTAAGAAGATCGTCGAACGATATGGTGGAAGGGTCTGGATTGAAGATTCTAAGCCGCGTGGTGCGACCTTTGTGATAAGGTTAAAAGCCGCGAGAAAGAGTTTACTTAGCGATGATGAAAGGGCCCCTCTGATTCGTGATGAGGGTTTTGAGTACTGAGCTTCAAATCTGACCAATAAGAGTGTTACAAGTCTCAATAATTTTTTCATTTGCCTTTTTAATCGCTTCGAGCGGATTCTTACCCTTTGTCCGAACATAAAGGTATGGTTCTCCAACGAGAGGATGTGGGATGTTGTACCTCGCCACAATCACATCTTCATCTTCCAGAAGGTAGTGTTGGAGAAGATTGAGATACGTATGGCCTTCTCCCCTGATCAACAGCTTTACGAAGTCGTCTCCGATCTCAACAATCTTAACCTCCATTTTACCACTCACCCTTTCCATAATCACTTGATATTTTTCTCTTCTCAGTCCTACCACACTCAGGGCATTTAAGCATGTCGCCCTCCCGGATCATCTCACTTCTGCATGAGCCACAAAGGGCCTTCAGAACACCCATGTCCTCTTCCTTTGTAGATAGCCTTAGATTTTCATCAATAACTCTTGCTTTGATTATGTCCAAGTAACCAACCGCCTCCGAGATATCATTCACGTATTTCTCATCAACATTGGAGATATGGAGCAAGCCAAGACTGTGGGTAGTGAGGGATCTCTCCTCCCCCTTCTTACTGACGACCTCAACAAGAGCCATAGTATTTCTGACATCAACAACCCTGCCAAGCACAATATCTCCATTCCTAACTTCAGGGATACTGGAGAAACTCTCAACGCTTGCAACCTTATCTTTTATAACGAGATAACCAGCAACCGCTGCAAAAAGCTCCCCATTCTCCTCGTAAACACCTCTACCCTTGATGTATTCTTCTGTTGATCCTACTCTATCTCCCGGCATTACAATTTTCATACCTCTCAATCCTGAATACCTCTACGGGTATATATTTAAATGCTTTTTCATGGAAAGAATAAGTTTTTCTCAGCGGAATCGAGAATATCCATACGTGCGTAACCCTGAATCCATTCTCTAAGGCCATTTTTCTGACAAAATCCACACTACCTGCCGAATGCACGGTATAAACAACCTTAGAGATCTCAAATGCCTTTTTTAGAAAGGGTCTGTCAGCATGCCTTTTCTGAATACCAAAAGGGGGGTTCATTATAACCGTGCCCCTTACTTTGGTTTCCAGCCTCCGAATGTTCGCACGCACAAAGTCCACATCTGCTTTAACCTCCAAAGCGTTCTTTTTCGCAATCTTCAAAGCCTCCCAATCAATATCAAACCCTACAGAGTAAGCACCAAGCAGAGATGTAGCTATTGCAAGAACCCCTGTCCCGCATCCGAGGTCAAAAACTGTAGTTAGGTCACCGTGAAGTCTAGCGTTTACAGCAATAAAGGCAGCAAGACTTGGAGGGGTTACATACTGCTCAAGCTGAATTTTAGGACTTTCAAAACCTCTCAAATTTTCAAGGATTATCTCCAGCTCCCTCTTCTTCATCCGACAATCCCATTTTCAGAAACCTCTTAACTTCATCCACGTCAACCTCTGTATTAACACAACCCGTCTTTCGGAGGGGGATACACTGATGAGGTACTCCCTTCATTGAAAGTCTCTCACTCGCCTCGCAGAGTTCAGGAATGCACGCAACACCGAGGGCTGCAAAGCTGTCCAGCTCCGCCACTACCTCTTTCAGTATCCTGTAAACCATACTTCCTCCAGGAACAATGTAAATGTGCCTGTAACCGAGACTTTCAGCAAACTCCACTATTTCAGCAACATCGCAGGAGCCACATTTTTTACATACATAACCTTTTTCGGTAAGTTCCGCTTGGCAGTTCTCTGAATTTCTGAGGCACTGAGGCAAAAATAAGACTCTCTTGGAGGGGGGTAAATTCTCCCAGTCCTTTCTGTATGCTCTGTTTTTTAGTATGATGTACACGAGGTCTGCAAGACCCTCGTCCTCTCCTAGGATTTTGAGCGCTCCTTTTATCGCATTCTTGGAGCTTAAATCTGCACCCATCGAGATTAGCCTTGATATGACTTTGTCTATCATTCGTTTGAAATTAGATGTTGATAATTTAAGTTTTGCCCATTGGATATATTTTGATTAAAAGCAAAAATAATAACTTTGGATATTGCAGGAACCACATTATAGCTCAGGCATATTTAACAGTTCTCAAAATCGGCTATGTTGAGAATTCCGAATGGGCCCGGAGGGATTCGAACCCTCGACCGCCCGGTTATGAGCCGGGCGCTCTGACCTGGCTAAGCTACGGGCCCTTGTTTATATCCAGTCACATCCTGAGTTTATTTGCTTTTTGGTCTATATCACTCTTGCCTTTGAGGATGTGGCAGACAAGGCCTCTATCAATGCTCTCTGCGCTTCACTAACTCTGATAACGCCCTCAATCGTCGTTCCAGCAGGGGTTGCAATCTTTTTAAGCACTCCCTCAAGTCCGAGCCTGTCATACAGTTCTGCAGTTGCCTTAAAAGCCGATACAGCTACCTTCAGGGATTTCGCATAATCAACACCATCTCTAATCGCTGAGAGAATGAAAGTGTGCATTAGATAAGCCAGAATGGACGGAGAGCTTCCAAGATAGGCCGTCATAATATCAAGCTCACCCTCATTGCTGCACTCGATAAACTCTGTATCCAGAAATGATATGTGCTGAAATGTCTCGGCAGGCCAATAAGCGATGAGAGATGTGGCTATGTTTGTCATCGCCCTGAAGGGGATTTTTATGTGTCTTCTCATCTCATCCAGCTTAACACCAGCAGCAAAGCTAACTACTGGCTTTTCCCCAGCCACCCTACCTATTCTTTCAAGTTCCATTCTGAAAACGTCAGGTTTCAAAGCCACTAAAATGACGTCACAGTCTCCAACATCCTCGATCCGATCTGTAACCTCTACCCCCTCTACTTCCACAACTTTCCTCTTGACAGCGACAACCTCGGCATTTTTGCATGCTTTTTTTGCTAACGCCATTCCAAGATTGCCTACTCCAATAACCCCAACTTTCATAAAATCCGTAATGCCCTTAAAATAAAATTTTACCTGAAAATATGTCTCTTTTCAGCGTCCATCCTGATAAGGGGTTTTGAAAGGTGACGCCTCGCAGATGGTGGTACCTCGTAAAACCCGGGCTCAATACTCCTTTCCACTCTTTCCTCAATCCTTTCCTTCGCAGTGGTTTTGCACTTCCTGCACCTGAATCCCTGATTCCTTCCTGCAGACTCCATCCTCTTTCCGCAGCTTGGGCAAATCGGATTCCTTTCCACGTAAATCTCAGCTACCTCAACAAGCCTCAGCTTCTCGAGGTTTATAGTATCCTTCTTCATTGAACCATATACTTCCACAACGTCGCCTGGTTTCAGCATTCTGACGATGTTGCGGAACTGCTTTGTCGGTTCAAAAGCTGCACACTTGATGTTGCCGAACTTGGTCTCAATTTCGAAGAAAACATGACCACCTTCAATATCGTAAGGTTCATCCACAACCTTCCCCCTTATGCGGTATGAGTGATAGTTTTCAACTTTATCCAGATTCTCTGCGTCAATAATGTGCATATCCGTTGCGTGGTTCGTTATGAAAATCATTCTCCTGTCTATTGGCTCTGTTCTGACCATCGTCATTGCCTTATGCAAGGCCTCAACATTCTCCCCCCTGAGACCGTAAAGAACGGGGCAGGGAGTGTTAGGTATACAAACAACAGCATCGTTGCACCAGTCCACATTGTCAAAAGTTTCTGGATAGAGCTCAAAATCCATGTCAAAGAAGCTCTCCTCGTCATACTCCCTCTCAGTCCCGAATCTCTCCGGATATCTGTAGGCAATTAGCTCAAGCGTGAAGTCGTTTAGCTCTGTCCCAACAGCAGCGAGAGCACCGATAAGCCCCCTGCCCTTTTTGTGCTTCAGATGAGGGATAAAGTGCTTTCCGATGATAAAAAGAGCCTCATCGAGCATCACGACATCCTTTATAGCCTTCTCCGCAAATGGTTTCAGCTTAACCGCAAGCTCTTCATCTACGAAAACTGCTCCGGGATTCGTGTTGTCATCTTCAAGCATTGCATGCTCTACTATAACCTCATTCACCACATCCACAAGCTCGCCAACATCATCAACCTCGGCAAGAAAACTCACCGCTCCATTACCCCTCGTTTTGTATGGTATTGTCGGATTCAACCTTACAAGCCTTGGGAACCCTATTACCTTTCCAAGCTCTCTCTCTACTCTCTCCATTGCAAGGACTGCCAGATATGTCGTGCACATTCCCTTACTGCTGTCGGTATCGTCAATTCCCACCCAGACTCTCATCTAATCTCGCTACTCTTGCTGCGATATAATCCGATTTCGTTCTTTCTATGCTCATTCTCGCCACATCAAGCTTCTTTCTTAAACCGGGGACGAGCTTTTCGGGAAAGCTTGTGAATTCCATTAGACTCTCGTAAATTCTTTCCATTATCTCTAACATCCTCTGAGCAGTTTGGAAATCACCCTCAATGAGCTTTGTAAGCGCGTACCGCCTCAACTCTCCCACCGCATCTGCAAAACCGTTCAAAAATGCGGATGGTGTGACCTCAAGCTCAATATCAAAGGTAAATTCGCCAGATATCGCGTTTTTAAATACAATTGCCTCCACAAGCTCCTGCATGGCATCGTTGCTGAGGTAGAAGTAAATTTCCGGATAGATGCGATATTCGTTCACTTTCTCGAGAAGCTCGACCGCCTTTTGAAGTTCTAAGCTTGCCTCTTCAATTTTCCCCGCATGTATCAGGGCAATCGACTTTGTAGAATGAATTCTCATTTCTCTCAAAATCTTGAGCAGCTCTTCCCTCGCTGATTCAAGCTCCTCAAGCCTTTTCATACAATCTTCAAGCTTCATTTTACCCTCTCCAGCAGTACAACTCTGCTCGGCTCGGATTCCATTTTCACTTCATAACCCGTGTTCTCGGAAAGCTTTCTTGAGAAATCAACGATGTCCAAGTGTTCGGGCATGTTCTCCCACTTCAACCTCAATCTGGAGTAGCCGAGATACATGTACGCCTTCGCCTCAATAAAGTCTGGCTCATACCTCTCTACAAGCTTGGAATATCCTCTAATCGCCTTCTCGTCCATGTTGTAACCCTTAATTAAGGTCAACCTCACCACACTTCTGCTACTGCTATCTCTCATGGCTTCGAGGCTCCTCAAAATCTTATCCCAGTTCGACCTTCCGGGTCTGTTGAGGGCAAGATGACTCTCCTCGTCAAAAGCTGTTAGGCTGACGTAAAGCTGCGTCGGATTCACCCTTTCCAGCATTTCAGGATTCGTTCCATTGGTAACGAGGAAAGTCGTAAACCCTCTCTTCCTGTACTCCTCAATGAGTTCTGGCAGCATTGGGTAAAGGGTTGGTTCACCTATCAGGCTTATGGCCACCTGATTCGGCTTGTACGCCTCTTCAAGCTTTTTCCTGTTGACTCCGGCAGTTCCGTGGAAACCACTAAGCAGGCGATGCTGTGCTTTAATGCTCTCCTCAACGATGAACTCAGGGTTGTCCCACCCTTTGAAACCCTTTAGCAGCTCAAGTGGACGCCAGCAGTAAATACAGCTCTGATTGCACATCAAAGCCGGACTCATCTGAAGACAGCGGTGGCTGCTAATCCCGTAGAACTTCTGCTTGTAGCAAACCCCCTTATCCTTCAGCGACTTCTTCAACCATAGACACGTCTTGACCGCTGAATGCCTTCCTACAATCTGGTATCCTTTGAGTTCGCTGAGCAGCTTTTCGTTCATTATATGAAGTAAGATGGATTGTTATTTAAATTTGGCTTCACTCAGGGAAATGGCCATAAAACCTGACGGTAAAAGGGAAAAAAGAGTTCAGAAATTTTTAAATCGTAAATCGACGATCCCGTGGGGTTTCTGTGCTTCAATTCTGCAACGTTCCTGAAAATTTTTGATTGAAGTCTTCCTTGTAGCCATTTCAGGGAAAGGTTTATTATTGGGTATGAATCTTGATTTTTCGAAAACAGCAACATTGTATTTATTCGAAAGACCCCGATCATCCACGCATGAGATAGTATAGTACAGCTGCAAAACCCACAATCGAAACAGCGGTGTCACTCAAATTATGGGTAACTACACCTGTCATGAGGTAAACAGGAGCGAATATCAGAATTGGTATGAAGGAGATAAGTTCCAAGAGAATTAAAGGTAACAGTAGCGGTAATAAGATACCTATCATTACTTAAAAA
>JAPDIX010000067.1 GCA_029259345.1 Archaeoglobi archaeon | reverse complement strand
GGATTATCTTCACATTCGTCGGTTTTGTGATAAGCGGCGGTGTTTATCACGACATCTGGCTTTATCTCTCTGAGAATCTCACAGCTTGTAAAATCTGCCACCTCTATGTCTCTGTGCGTTAATGGAACCGCACTATCGCCGAAAACTTTAACCAAGTCTGATCCGAGCTGTCCGACCCCGATTATTGCGACCTTCACAAAATGGCACCCCTCATTTCAACGTCTTTTATTATTTTATGCGCCTCCAGCAGATACTTGTACCATTCAACAGTCCTCGTCTTTATGCTGTCTGTTATTTTCCCTTCAACCAGCGCATCGTAAACTTCTCTTGCTCCCTTTCTTGGAGTATACTTCAGTTTAAATCCCAGAACCCTCTCTATTTTGGTAAAATCTACTCTGTATGACCTCTTATCCGGTGAACCATACCACTCAAATTCAAATGGTAGGTCTATTGCTTCGGCAATTAGTTTAGCCAAAGGTAATATCTGGAGATTTTGGTCGTTGCTACCCACGTTGAAGATTTCTTTATTGACAGTGCTCGGGTCACTATCTAACACCATTATGAAAGCTCTTGATGTGTCTTTCACGTGAACGAAAGGTCTCCATTGTGTGCCATCCCTCATTATCGGTATTTTCCTGTTTTTATAGAATCCTAAAACCATCCCGTTTATAGCTAGGTCAAATCTCATTCTTGGTGACAGACCATAGACTGTCGCCTGCCTCAATACCGTCACGCAGAAACTATCGTCCGCCAGCGGAAGAACCTCGTTCTCCGCTGATAAATTTGCTTTGGCATAGGTTGTTAGTGGGTTGGTTTGTGATTTCTCATTTACAATTTCATCTTGAAATCCATAAACGCTACACGATGATGCCAGTATGTACTTACTTACACCGTACTTTTTGGCCAAATTCGCTACCCTCACTCTGCCTTTGTAATTTATTTCTATAGTTTTTGATGGGTCTAGTTCTCCGCTTGGATCGTTTGACAGTGCTGCCAAGTCCATTACAGCATCGACATCCTGCAATATCTTGGGATCGAACCATCTAATATCATCTTTAATAATTTCCAGATTGGGGTCTCCAGCTACGTCTGCAAGAGTCTCCTCACCGAAAAAAAATCTGTCTAAACACTTGACCTTGTAACCCCCCTCAAGTAACATTGGTATTAATACGGAGCCAATATACCCACCACCACCAGTGACCAATACCTTCATGTTATCACCTACAGCACGATATTGGAGTTATCACCCAGTATTAGTCTGTGCCCTTTTGGCATATAGTTATACTCCTGAACATGGACGTTCCTTCCTATAAGGCTTTCTACGATCCTTCCGGCATTTATTATTTTGCTTCCATCCATAATAACGCTGTCTTCGATCTCGGTCTCCTCTATCTCGCAGTTGTTACCTATTGACGTGTACGGTCCTATATATGAATTCACAATCCGACAGTTCTCACCTATAACGCAAGGCCCCTTGATAACAGAATTCTTTATTACCGTTCTAGGCCCAATTACAACTCTACCAACAATCCTCGAATTCTCAGCCTTGCCTTCATTTTTTGGCTGTATGTCCTCCAATATCAACCTGTTTGCCTCGAGAATATCCTCCGGCTTTCCAGTATCTTTCCACCAACCTTTAACTATTGAAGCTTCGACTCTGTATTCGTTATCTATCAGCCACTGTATCGCATCCGTAATCTCAAGCTCATTACGCCATGATGGCTTGATGTTCTTGCATGCTTCGATTATCACAGGTTTGAAGAAGTATATTCCGACAAGGGCGTAGTTTGAAGGAGGGACTTTCGGCTTCTCCACTAACCTCTTAACCCTACCACCTTCATCGAGTTCTGCAACGCCAAAGCGCTGAGGCTCATCAACTTCTGTAAGCAGGATGAGTGAATCCGGTTTAAGCTTCCTGAACTTGCTGGCATGTTCTAAAACCCCATCTCTCAATATGTTGTCACCCAGATACATCACAAATTCATCATCGCCTAAGAATTCTTCTGCAACGAGAATTGCATGAGCCAAGCCTTTAGGATCCCCCTGATGGATGAAGGTTATCTCGGCATCCCACTCAACAGAACTGACAGTTTCAATCACCTGCTCCCTGTTAGGGCCGGTGATTATCCCAATCTCTTTCACTCCAACCTCAATAACATCTTCGATAGCATAAAAGAGTACAGGTTTGTTTGCAACGGGAATTAGCTGCTTCTGTTGTGAGTATGTTAAGGGTCTCAACCTCGTGCCGTACCCTCCAGAGAGAATAAGGGCTTTCATAACACTACTTACCCAACAACTTCAAAAATTTTTACCTTCCCGAACTCCTTAACCATCCTGAAGTGTTTCAGATCTTCAGCGTTCTCCACGTTTAGCTTGTACACCATCGAGTTGTTGAAAAACTCAAGAATCTCTTCTATCTCCATCAACTCCGGACTAAATCCTGCGACAGACATTATCGCCGTAAATTTACTTATATATGTCTCATTTTCGCTTATGAATCCCATTTCTTTGGCAGTAATAACGTACCTCACACCCCTCTTCTTTACAATTTTCATCGCATCCTCCTCATTCTGGGCGGTGAAGAATCTGGCAGCATCAACAGCACCAGCCTGAAAGTTGTTACACACTACAGGCCTTTTTGCAACAAAAACTATCCAGTTTCCGTAATCCCACCAGCTCAAAACAGAGTATTCTGGCTTTCCTTTGTCCGGTGTAAGGTAGTATGACGTTGGCTCCGTGTTTTCTTTCAGCCATATCAACACATCATGCCAGTCTTCACTCATTTCGTAAGGCTTTATGGAAATGATAACAGCGGGTGAGAAAACGATAGCAAGGAACACTGCTACAACAACTTTCTCTCCCAAAGTTAGCTCTCTCTCCTCCTTGATACGTCTTTCCCTCTTACGTCTCCTTACCCTCTTTCTCTCCGCCTCCTCCTCTTCTCTCACTACCACTCCCGCCCTCTCAAAAATGTAGATGATAGTGTTGGCAGCAAAAAACGATATTGGAACAGCCAGAATCTCTGTAAACCTGCTCTGCAGAATTGAGAGAACAAAAGAGGCAAAGAAAAATGCTTGCAGAAAACGGTTTCTCAGAGTGAAGAGTGATGGGATTGCACAGAAAAACGACAAGTATCCTGCCAAAAACATTATCCTTACGAAATCAAAGGACTGTGCCTCGGCAATCGTTGGAAGGTATATGTTAGCACCAAGAAGGTAACCCACACCTGATTTAATGAAACTCAGCTCTTTAACCGGGGCAAAGTAGAGAATGGCAAGAGCCAAAGCGCTGGCAGTCACGTATCCCAACTCCGCCCTGGGATTGCCAAACCGCTTAACCAAAACACCGATAGCAAGAAAGGCTGCAATGGCAACGAAGGATAGAGCAACCGTGTGGCTTACGACTGCTGAAACAACTGGAAGAAGAAACGCAGGCAATGCATAAATGAGCTTCCTGTCTTCAAAGTGCATGAAGGATGCGAGTGCCAAAACGGCAGCATATATTGGCGCTCCTACCCACGAAAAGGCCAGAATTGTCAGAGGTATACCTGCTGCAGGTGGATAAAGGAGTAGAAGGTAAAAAGCAAGCAGAACAAGGAGCGTGTTCCATGCATGATGGTCAGCAAACCCAAAAACACTTGAGTGGACTGCAGCAGGAATTGTAGTGTAAACGAGGGCCGAGAGTAACGCGAAGTTCTCGTCACCAAATCTCCTCGCTATAACATAAACGAGAATCGTGTTGAGGACGCCAAGCACAACCGGAAAAACCATCGAGAAATAAACAGTGGCGTCAAATCCGAAGAGCATTCCCGGGACTGCAAGGAGATAATCAAACAGCGGGAGCCAGCCGATTTTCAGACCGTGTGGATAATTGAGGTAGTAATCAAAATCAGGTCTGTAGCCCGATTTAACTATGACTTCAGCAAGTCTGAGGTGGTAGAAAGGATCGTAACCTGAAGGGAGTTTGAGAGATAGGATCTGTAAGTTCTGAAGTCTCACCAGAGCTGCTAAGATTACTACAGCTATCAACCACATGAACAACGATCTATCGCATGAATAAATAAATTGCTATTCCATCCAAAGGCTGCTGATAAAGAATGTGCTGAAAGCCACCTGAAGACCCGCTGCAACCATCAGGAATGAGAGGACCGCGTAATTCAGTGCGTTGAGCTCCCCATAACCCGTTCCAATCCACGCTGAGAGTATGGCATATCCGAGAATGAGGCCTGCGAGAATCAAAGCAATCCCCAAAACCAAACCCTCCTCGAGAATTGAATATCGCCTGAAAAACCTCACGAATCTATCCTCTTCGGCAAGCCCGATTTTTGCTGAATATATCTTACTCGAAACCCCGAAGAAGAATGTTTGAGTACCAACCATAGTAAGCATGGATGCCAAGACGAGAGTATGGGTTCTGATCGGTTCAAAAAGCAGGACGTAGAGAATTAAGGTCACACCCACCAGAAGCATCAACATGGCGGGGATTAGAAATAGGTACGTGGGGGAGAGAAGGAGCATGAATCTCAGATGTCTCCATCCGTCCCTGAAAGTTCTGAGCTTGCTCTCACCCTTTCTGGGGTGATAGGTTATAGGAACTTCGACAATTCTCATGCCAATCCTCTGGGCTTTGGCAAGCATCTCCGTTGCAAATTCCATGCCTTCACAACTGAGTCTCAGCAAATCGATGCTTTCCTTCTTCGCCGCCCGCATTCCCGAATGTACATCGGTAAACCTGGTCTTGAAGAAAAAGTTCGTCATTTTAGTTAGCAGTACATTGCCCAGCTTGTGGACAGGGTTCATTGCTCCTCGCCTGATTTCTCCCAGAAATCTGCTGCCAAGCACGATGTCTGCTTTGTTGGAGATAATTGGCTCAATAAGCTTTGGAATTTCTAGGGGGTCATAAGTTCCATCTGCGTCAAGCATAACCACAATGTCGCCCTCGGCAACCCTCAACCCTTCGATGTAGGCTCTGCCGTATCCTTCTATGTTTCTTACTACTTTAGCACCGAACTGCTCTGCAATCTCAGGAGTTCTGTCAGTCGAGTTGTCAACCACAATTAATTCATGATCAACGTTTTTGAGTGCTTCCCTACACTCCTTCAGGATTGTTTCGATTGCTTCCTCCTCGTTTTTTGTCGGCATTATTACGCTGACCTTCACTTAATCACCTCAGGTAAACTTCAACCATTCTTTTGGTTATTCCGGCCCAATCATACTTTCTCGCATTCTTTACACACCTGTTTCTTAACTTTTTCTTTCTCACCATCGCCTCAATCAGTGCTTCAGCGAAATTTTTGGCGTTTGCATCACAAACGATTCCGTATATAATTTTTGATGCAGCATTGTTCGGGTGATTTACTGTGACCACCGGCATACCACATGCGTTGGCTTCAAGAGAAATTATGCTGAAGCCCTCTCTTGTTGAGGGTAATGCGAAGACTTTCGAAGCCTTCATTATGGAAATCATATCCTCCCAGATCATAAAATCTTCGAATTCACAGTTTAAACATAACTTCCTGCTTTTTTCAACAAGCCTTTTTTTCTCAGGCCCTTCTCCAACAATCAGACAGCTTGTTGAGTCTGGAACTAGCTTAAGAGCCTCGAGAAGCAAATCCACACCCTTTTCCCTTATCAGCCTCCCCGCAAACACAACATCATATCCTTTTTCCGCGGGTTTTATTCGCTGTATCTCCTCCAAATCCACCCCGTTCGGCACAACCTCCGCCTCAACCCCTAATTCAAGTAGCTGTCTGGCAGTGGTTGCGGAAACAGCAACATGCTTCCCTTCAATCGCAGCAACGATCCTCTCAACAACCTTGCCGAAATACCCGAGATGGCCGAGATACTCCTTCCA
The DNA here is from genome assembly GCA_029259345.1 of Archaeoglobi archaeon. Lineage (GTDB taxonomy): Archaea > Halobacteriota > Archaeoglobi > Archaeoglobales > Archaeoglobaceae > Archaeoglobus. The sequence continues at coordinate 22,614 of JAPDIX010000067.1, read as the reverse complement.
GTAATCCCCCCAGAACTCGTGCCAGGTCAGAACGAGATTGTGGTGGTATGAGCTAAATAAAGCTGGAAAGTAAGGAAAAACCTGGCAATCCACCACATCGAATTCCTTGAGGTTTGCTTTTCTCTTCAAGCTAGCAGCAAATAAAATCGCCTCACTTATCTTTCTCCTCCCTTTCGAGTACAGATTTACAGGTTTGTAGCATGGGATTAGCTTTATACCTGAATGCTCAATCTCCTTGTCGCCCCACCAGCCTATACCAAACCAGTAAACCTCATGACCATCTGCAGTAAGTCTTCTCCCTACCTCGAAAATTCTCTTCTCCACGCCTCCTTTTATCCATGGATATACCGCATCGTAGATGAAAGCAATTTTCACCAAACGTTGTTGAATACTTAGGTTAAAGATTTTTAGGTTTTAATAAGATGCTCGAAGCCTAGCAACATTTATATTCGCCTCCATTAAAATTCAGTCTGTGAAGGTCAAAGATGCCCCAAAAACAGCTACCTCAATCATAGTCCGCTCAGCCACAAATGCCAGAATTTCCCAGTCGAAGATGCCCATGCTTGAGCTGATGAGGAGGATTTTCAGAAAAGAGGATGTAGCCCTAAAAGCAGTAAAGTTCCTCACAATTGTCGAAGAAAGGCAGAAGAGTGGAAAACCCCTCAGAGTTGAGGAATGGGAAGAAATAATGGAAGAGCTTGGAATGGTACGCTCCTCCTACTACTCAATGAGAAACAAGCTCCTTGGAGCTGGGATGATTACGATACGTAACGGAGAATATCACCTCTCCGGAGCCTTCAGCAAGGATTTGGTTGATATGGCGAGGTGGTGGTGGGTGGTTGTTTTGGGCTATGATCCAGAAAGCCTCTGACTCTCAATCTTCTTGATCCTTCTCTCTATCTCTTCTGAAAGCAGCTTATCACCCATAGCAAGGTTGTAGGCTTCCCTTAACTTCTCGACGTCTCCAGTCTCCTCGCCCCACTCCATCAACATCCTCGAAATCTTCCTCTCAATGCCTGGATAAACAGCTCTGAGAGAAGAATAGATGAAGTAGGCTTTATCGTAGTTCCCCATTGACTCGTATATCTCTGCCATGGCAATTCTCACTTCTGGCGCGTCTTTGAACTTCAACGCCTCCTCGATCTTCTTCAGCCCAGCTTCTGGATTGCTTATCGCGATTGTTTTTCCCCATTCAAGAAGAACACTGGCCTTAGCGTCAATAACTGCCTCAGTTTCAGGAAGGAGGTCGAGTATTCTTGTTGCTCTGCTGTAATCTCCATCTTCAGAAACCTCAAGTGCGAAGAACAAAATCTTCTTGATGTAGCTCTTGAATCCAAAGTCTTGAAACTCCATAACAAGCTTCGCTGCATCCTCGTACTTCCCTTCCATCAGTCTTCTTTCAATGGACTCCTTCAGGAGTAAAAACATATTCTGGAGCAACCTTCTCTCTCTGCAATCCTTCAGTTCTCTCATTGCTCTCAGAAAAATACCAAAACACTTGGTTTCATCTTCTCCTTCAAGATATTTGGAGAGTCTCTCAGCAACTTTTGCGACAATATAAACTGCTGCCGGAACGTCACGAAGAAGGATTAGGTATTTGCTGGATTTTTCAGGGTGTTCAAAAATTCTTTTTATAGAGTGAACCACAATGGGGTCTTTACTGAGCGCTTTGAGGAGCTTGATGTCCTCTTCATCAACAAAACTGCTTATACTGTCTATGAACTTATCCATGCTGGTTTATTGAACAATAATAAATAAAAGCTTTTTTCTTCTTACAAAAAATTAAAATTTGATCTTTCCAGCGAGAACTCTGGCGATTATAAGCCTTTGTATCTCACTCGTCCCCTCGTAAATTGTCCCGACCCTTGCATCTCTGTAGTAGCGCTCAATATCATACTCTTTGCTGTATCCGTAGCCGCCGAATATCTGTAGTGCCTCGTAGGTAACTCTAACAGCAGCTTCACTCGCGTAAAGTTTTGCAGCAGAGCTGAGAGCAGGATTTGCCTTACCCTGATCTATAAGCCATGCTGCCTTATAGACAAGCAACCTTGCAGCCTCAATATCCTTCCACATATCCGCAAGCTTGAACTGGATTGCCTGATGCTCTATTATTGGCTTCCCAAATGCCGTCCTCTGCTTTGCATACTCCAAGGCTCTTTCGTAAGCTCCAACCGCCATTCCAAGCTGCACAGCTCCAACAAACACCCTGCTCTCGTTGAAAAACCTCATGAGCTGGTAAAAACCGAAGTTCTCCTGCCCGATAAGATAATCTTCGGGCACAAAAACGTCCTTGAGATAAATCTCGGCAGTATCGTGGCAGTTTAGACCCATCTTCTTTATCCTTCTCGCTTCGTAACCATCCCAGTTTGTTTCCACGAGAAAAGCAGATATACCTCTGTATCCTGCATCCGGATCAGTTTTTGCGAGAATAACAACCCAGTCCGAGATGCTACCATTCGTTATGAAAGTCTTTGTGCCATTCAGCTTCCATCCACCTTCCACTCTGTCCGCCCTTGTTTTTATCGCCTGAACGTCACTGCCAGCATCAGGTTCAGTTATCGCTATGGCTGATGGTGTCTCTCCCCTTATAACAGGCGGGAGATACTTCTCCTTTTGTTCCTCGGTTCCAAAATACCGGACCATTGGACATCCAAGTGAGGCGGTAAGAACAGCAGAGCCTATGCTACTGTCAGCCCTACCAAACTCTTCAGCGATTATGGCACATCCGAGGTAGTCCATTTCCGCCCCGCCATACTCTTCCGGAATGTCGGCGGCAACATATCCAAGTTTTGCGGCTTTCTTCAAAATATCCCATGGATACTCTCCTTTTTCATCGTATTCTCTGCCGTAAGGCATAATCTCCTTCTCAGCAAACTCTCTAACGGCATCTCTCAAAATTCTGTGCTCCTCGTCAAGATCAAAGTTCATAATTTTCATCTTCAAAGAACAATTTAAAATTTACCACTTAATGGAATACGATTTAAAAATACGATTCCACTTATTCTCCGTAAATCCGCGAAATTTCGATATCAATCTCCCTCAGAAGTTTCTCAGCAACTTCGTGAGAGATAATACCCCTTGCAATCGCCTCTCTTATCGCACTCTTCTTTGCGTCGAGAACATACCTCCTTGCCCTTTGGATTAGCTCTAAACCAGCCTCTCCTTTAAGAACTTCCCCAAGTTCTTTCCTCAATTTCTCTATCTCCCTATCAATGTCCTCCATCAACCTCTTAGCAACTGGTTCAACAACCTTTCCAGATTCAACTGCCATTTGAAGTTCAAACTTTGCACTCTTTGCTGCTATGAATCTCGCAAGAACTTCTTCGACTTTTACTCTCCTCATATCCCTGAACTTTCTCTGTACAAACATTTCGAGGGTTACACCTTGAAAGACGAGCGAGAATATCACAACTCCAAACGTCATGGCAGAGATTAGCTTGGTCTCGGCAAGACTCAGTGCAAGGGCAACTGGAATAACTCCTCTCAACCCTCCCCAAAACACAACGTGTTTCCATAAGTTTGGGAAGCGCCATATAGACATTACAGAGTAAACTACAAGCGCCCTTGCGAGTATCACAGCCAGAATCGCAACCAAAATCTCCTTCCATGCGGAAAGGATATTGAGATGGGTGTTTACGCCAATCAGAATGAAAACGATCGAATTTATCAGAAAAACGATTACACTCCAGAAGTCAACAAGGATAACCCTCGTTGAAGGAGACATGGAGAACATTTTGCCGTAATTACCGATCACCAATCCAGCAGCAACGACGGCGATAACGCCGGAGACGTGAAAGTGCTCCGAAATCAAGAAGCTGGAGTACGCGAGTACAATTGTTATTGCGATCTCGATAAAGGGGTCATCTATGCTGGCGAGAACCCTATAGGCGAGATATCCAACAGCAAGACCAACTACAACTCCGCCGATGCAAACGATAAAGAACTCTGCAATTCCCGAGACCAGATTGATGTTTCCACTTTCAATCATTTCAAGCAAAATGGCAAAAACGACGATCGCAGCACCATCATTAAGTATGCTCTCGCCCTCAAGTATTGTAGAAAGTCTTTTTGGAGCGGAGAGGGATTTGAAGGTTGCGAGAACCGATACGGGGTCAGTTGGAGATATCATCGCCCCGAAAAGAAGAGAGAGTTCCAGAGGTATGCCAAGAGCGTGGTTAAGCGTAAATCCTATAAATAATGTTGAAACAACAACACCAAGAAGGGCAAGGGATGAGATTGGCTTGAAATTCTCCCTCAAATCCTGAACATCCATATTGAGTGCCGCTTCGAACAAAAGCGGTGGGAGGATTAGAGTAAAAACAAGCTCTTTCGTCAGCGGTATTTCAGGAAGAATGCCTGATATCCCAACAAACAGCCCCGCAAGAACGAGAGCGATTGTGTAGGGAAATTTTGTGAACTTTACGATTATCGCAACGCTTGCAGCAATCATCAAAAGCTCTATGAGCTCTACAACACTTCCCCCAAGCTCCACAAACAAATTTCTGGTTCAGGTTATAAAAATTTAAGCCAAAATATTTCAATTTCGGAATTTCATGGCTATCAAAAAAGCTTTTAATACACCTGAAGACTTTTGCAGAGGTGGTGCAAATGCAGACAGATATACCAGTAAAGGAAGTGATGACAACGGTGGTCTGTACTGTCAGGAAAAACGATAGCGTCCACAATCTGGCAAAAAGATTGGTAGATTACGGTGTTGGAAGTGCTGTTGTAATAGAGAATGGTACTCCTGTCGGCATTGTAACGGAGAAAGATTTGATTTCAAAAATTGTTGCCAGAAACAAAGTACCCAGTGAGGTGTCAGTAGAGGAAGTTATGTCGCAGCCCGTAATCACGATTAATCCCAACACGAGCTTGAGAGAGGCAGCGAGGATAATGATGAAAAAGGGAATAAGGAGGTTACCGGTTGTAAACAACTCTGGAGAACTCGTAGGCATAATTACTGACAACGATATTCTCAGCGTGTCTCTCGATCTCGGCGAGTTCGCCTCCCTCTTAACCCAAGATGCTGTCGGATACTCACAAGGGCCTGTAATAGAGAGCGAAGAGGAAGATATTTCAGGAATATGTGATAGATGCGGGAAGTATTCGGATACACTGTATAACATTAACGGACTCAGACTTTGCGAAGATTGCGCTGAAGCTGAGAGGTGATACATTTTGAGAAATCCAAAACTAAGTGTTATGGATGTGGCAACAAAAGAGGTGTTTACCCTCCCCCCAACCTCAACTCTCATGTATGCTCTCAAAACAATGATTAAGGAGAATTTCAGGAGAATTCCCATCACTGATGCAGGAACTAAAAGACTTGAGGGAATCATATCTGCAACCGATTTTGTAAACCTTTTCGGAGGGGGAAGCAAGTTCGGAATAGTTAAGGGAAGATATGGGGGAAATCTGGCTGCAGCGGTGAATGAGGAGGTTGAGAAAATAATGGAAACAAAAGTAATCACCGTTGACTACACAGACTCTTTTGAGGATGCGGTTGAAGTTATGTTTGAAAAGAATGTTGGAGGATGTCCGATTATCGATAAAGAAGATGTTGTTGTAGGAATTATAACTGAAAGAGATGTTCTAAAGTATCTGGGTAAAAACAAGAATATAGATGGCGTTGCTTCAGATTACATGACCAAAAGCGTGGTTACGATAAAGCCAAAGGACACCATAGAGAAGGCAATGAAGGTTATGATCGAGAAACACCTGAGAAGATTGCCTGTGATTGATGATGGCATTCTTGTCGGACTTATAACAGTCAGAGAGATACTGAGATATTTTGGCAAAGGTGAGGCATTTAGAATGCTCACAAGCGGGAACATTAAAGATGCAACAGAGAAACCAGTCTCTACTATACTTACAAATGATGATCTGCTCGTCTACAAGGAGATTTTGACGTTTCCAGGAGATGTAAGCATTTCTCAGCTTGTCAGTGCAATGCTTGATAAAGGTTATGGTGCAGCACTCATAGTTGAGTCAGGAAAGCTGGAGGGGATAATAACCGAGCGCGATTTGATCCGGTTTCTTTATTCGAAATCATGAACTTTGTTGCAAAAGCGCTAAATCTCTCTACTTCTGCAGCAGATAGACTTGAGGAGAGAAACATACTCAGGAAAGCTATAGTAAAGCACCCTTTTTTCCCAGATATTGTTGAGGCTTTCAGGTTGGAGAAGAAGTTTGGGTTTTACGAAGATGGAACTGTGGTTGTAAAGGCTGTTGACGGTGTGAGAGTATTCAGAGGTTTTCCGAAGATTAGAAGAATTCTTGTCTTGAATCCTGCACTGAAAAAGCATTTTAGGGATAGAGAAATAGCCCTGGAGGAAAAGATGAACGGATATAACGTGAGAGTAGTTAAGATAGGCGAGAACCTCTACGGTATAACCCGCAGGGGGTTAATTTGCCCTTACACGACAGAAAAAGTGAGAGAAAGGTTTGAAGATGATTTTTTTAAAGATTATCCAGACTACATGCTTTGCTGTGAGGCTGTGGGTCTTGCTTCCCCCTATGTCCCCAGCGATGTTTATGGAATAAAGGAGCTGGATTTTTTCATTTTTGACATACGAGATTCGAGGACAAATGATTCGATCAGCATAAGAGAGAAAGAGGAGATTGCCGAAAGCTACGGGCTGAATATGGTAAAGGTGCATCTTGTAACTCATTCTGACGACTTTGACGGGATAAAGAGGGTTATTGATGAGTTAAACTCGAACAGGAGAGAGGGTATAGTCTTCAAAGATGTTGAAATGAAATTGAATCCACTGAAATACACGACAAGTTATGCAAACACATCTGACTTACGATATGCCTTCAGATTCTTCGGAGAATACGCGAGGGACTTTATGCTTGCCAGAATCATTAGAGAGGCATTTCAGAGCTTTGAGTTTGGAGAGGGCGAGGAGGAGTTCAACGATCGCTGTCTCAGACTCGGCAGGGCGATTCTTGAGCCGATGGTTTCGAGCATCAAGGAGTGTAGTGAGGGTAAAACGATTTATGAGGAGAGCATCCTTGTATTTTCCAGTCGAGAGGTTCTTGATCTGTTTAAAAGTCATTTAAGACTTCTTGGTGTGGATTTCAAGTTGGAAATTCTTGATGAAGCTAAAAAAATCAGAGTGAAATTCAAAAGAATTATGAGGGGCACAAACGATAGAATTGAGGGGATACTTAAAGGTTCCACATGGAAATGAAGGGTAGATAGGATGATAGCTGCTGGAATTGATCCCGGAACGGGTTCTTATGACATTGTCGCCATTGAAGGTAGAAAGGTCGTCTTCAGAGAGAGTGTCCCAACGAATGTTGTTAGGAAAAGCCCGGAAGAGCTCATTTCTGTCATTGAAAGTTCTGAGGCAGAAATTATTGCCGGTCTTTCAGGCTACGGATTGCCAGTAAAGAGGTTCTCAGAGCTTGATGACGTTGATATGCTTTTAATGACACTGAACTTTGATGAAGAGAAGTCAATAGGTCTGAGAAACATTGTAAAAATTGCTAGGGAAAAAGACCTAAACCTCTACACCGTTCCATCTGTAATCCACCTACCGACTGTGCCTGCATGGAGGAAAATGAATAGAATTGACCTTGGAACTGCTGACAAGCTCTGTTCTGCAGTCCTTGCTGTTGCAAAGTTATCGGAAGAGGAAGAGATTACAAAGCTGAACTTTATTCTGGCGGAAGTTGGAGAGGGGTTCAATGCCTTCATAGCTGTCAAAAACGGGAGAATAGTTGATGGAATGGGTGGAACCACATCATTTCCCGGATACTCCTCGATCGGTGCTCTTGACACGGAGCTTGCTTATATCATAGGAGAATTCCCAAAAACAATGATTTTCAGTGGGGGGGTGAAAAGTTTTGCCGAGGAATGGGGGCTGAACGATGTTGAGGCAATGAATGTCCTCGCAGAGTTCGTGATGAAAGGGCTTAAGGCAATGGAGGTATCAGTAAACCCGGACTTTTACGTTTTGTCAGGCAGATTTGCTTCGGAGGTGGCAAGAAGGATAAGAGAGGGTGGCAAAGAAGTGCAGTTATTAAGAGGATTCGGAGCGGGAAAGCAATCCGCACAGGGAGCTGCAATCATAGCTGATGCAATCGCTTGTGGAGAGTTTAAAGAAGTTGTGGAGTACATGAGGATTCTCGAAGCCAAAGGAACTGTGCTGGATTACATAACCAAAGACATCATGGAGCACGTGAAAAAAGGGATGCAGAGGAGGTATTAGAACTCGATGCAATATGAAAAAGCTTTGGGGAGAGCTTTTATGAGATCAACGGCAGTATAGTTATACCCAAACTTTTCGAAGCATATATTCCCAGCATAACCATTCACGAAGGCTGCTGCACATGCCGCATGAAAAGCGTCGTCATTGCAGAGTAAAGCACCGCAAACCCCAGCAAGAACGTCTCCAGTCCCACCTACAGTCATCCCGGCATTTCCTGAGCGATTCACCTTAACCTTCCTCCCATCCGTGATCAGATCTTCCTTACCCTTGAGCAGAATAACCCCCCTAATTCTCTCAGCCACCTTAACAACATTATCAGGCCCAGGTTCTCCAAAAACCTTTCTGAACTCCCCTTTGTGAGGTGTTAGAACGCACTCGCAGGTTTCTGGTATGTCTTTAACGATGCCCTGAGCATCCAGAACGGCTTTTTTACAGCTTTTCAGCATCTCGACCACAAACGCACCAAACTCGCCATTCTCTCCAACACCCATACCGGCAACTACCACATCGTGCTTCTCGATAAGCTTCTCAACCTCTTCCAGATTTTTAAGGGTGATAGCCTCACCCCTTACACCTCTCACTATCAGGTTGGGGCTGTAGGCTGCAACTATCGGCTTTATGGTTTCGGGCACCACTGTCGTGACGATGTCCGCACCGGAATAGTAAGCGGCAAGACTTGCTAAGGCAGGAGCGCCAGTGTAATCCCCACCCCCAACAACAAGCACTCTGCCATGCTCCCCTTTATGCGCGTCCTCTTTCCTTCTGTAGCTGCTCTGAACATCCCCAGGACCGCAGAGTCTTTCGAAACTCTCAGGGATTCCGATATCCTTAACGACGATTTCCCCGCAGACTTCTCTGGCTTTAAGCAAACCGGGCTTCGCTTTGTGAAAAGTTACAGTCATATCCGCTCTAACAGCTTCCGAATAATCTCCAGTGTCTGGATTTAGACCGGTAGGAACATCAACAGCGATTTTAAAAGCATCACTGTGGTTTATCATCTCAACTGCAGAAGCATAAGGCTCTCTTAACTTTCCTTTCACACCCGTCCCGAGCATTCCGTCAATAATCACATCCGCCTCTACCTTATCCGGTAATCCATCTTTGATGGGGATTTCAGAGATGCGACATATCTCGAAATTCTTTCTTGCTATTTCGGTCTTAGGCTGCCCCATCAGATAAACCTCAACACGAAAGTTTTTCAGATGTCTTGCAGCTACGTATCCATCTCCACCGTTGTTACCGCTTCCAGCAAAAATCAGCACCTTTCCGCTTTCAAATCTCTTGGAAACTTCATCTGCAAGGGCTTTTCCGGCATTCTCCATCAACTGCAATCTACTCAAACCATAATACTCGCAGTTAGTGTCAAGAATCTGCATACCTCTCGATGATATAACTTCCATGTTGATGGTTCGCGGAAGCCTTAAATATTTTTGTCAGAAGCAGACCTCATGAATCCCTCAGAAGTCTTTGAGATTATTGAGAACCACACCAAGATGATGGATGAGTCAGTCCCACTGATTGCAAGCGAGAACCTCACGTCTCTCGCCGTGAGAAGGTGTTATGTTTCCGATCTCGGTCACAGGTATGCTGAAGGACGGGTAGGAGAGAGATTTTACGAGGGTTGCAAATACATAGACGAGATTGAGAGGCTTGCTCTCGACCTCACTAAGAGGATTTTTGAGGCTCAACATGCAAATGTTCAGCCTATTTCTGGTGTAACCGCAAATATAGCAGCTTTTTTTGCCCTCACAAATGTTGGAGACACAATTATGAGCATATCCGTTCCTTGTGGAGGACACATAAGTCACGATACTGTATCTGCTGCCGGACTAAGAGGTTTGAACGTCACTCACTACCCATTTGATAACGAAAAAGTGAACATTGATGTTGATGAGACGACAAAGATTGCGAAAGAGGTTAGGCCAAGGCTCTTCGTTCTCGGGTCAAGCCTGATCCTATTCAGACAGCCTGTGAAAGAGATCAGGGAGATTGCAGATGAGATTGGTGCTTACGTCATGTATGACGCAAGCCATGTTCTTGGACTTATAGCTGGAAAAGCCTTCCAGAACCCGACAAGGGAGGGGGCTGATGTCATGACCGGCAGCACCCATAAAACCTTCTTTGGCCCTCAGAGGGCTATAATAGTGAGCAAAGAAGAGTTGGCGGAGAGAATTGACAGAGCAGTTTTCCCGGGTGTCGTGAGCAACCACCATCTCAACACCCTTGCAGGATACGTTGTTGCTGCAATGGAGATAATCGAGTTTGGGCAGGATTATGCGAAGCAAGTGGTGAGAAACGCCAAAAAGCTCGCCGAAGAGCTTTATAACCTCGGATACAAGGTTCTGGGGGAGAAGTATGGTTTTACGGAGACACATCAGGTTGCGGTTGACGTGAGTGATTATGGGGGAGGAGAAGAGGTGGCAAAAAAGCTTGAGAAGGTTGGAATTATCCTCAACAAGAACCTTCTTCCCTGGGATCCAATTGAAATGTCTGCAAATCCGTCCGGTATAAGGATTGGTGTACAAGAGGTAACAAGGCTTGGGATGGGAGAGGATGAAATTGGAAGGCTTGCAGAACTTATAGATATGACGATTAAGGAAAGGAAGAATTTTAATGCGATAAGAAACGAAGTTAAGGAATTCAAAAGGCCTTTCAGGAAGATAAAGTATTCATTCGATGAATGTGATGCTTACAAGTTTCCTGAGCTGAGATGAGTTTGGATAAAGGTAAGATTCGAGATGAGAGTTTGGATAGACCCGGAGGCAGACGTTGAGGAGATAAAGAGGCAGATTAGAGCTATAAACAGAGAGCTTTACGAGCGGATGATAAAGATCGACCCAAGTGATGCTTTTTTCAGATACACTGCCAAACCTCTGAGAAGCAGCATCAGGGTAAATACTCTCAAAGGCAAAACCGAGGAGGTAATAAGAAATTTGGCGGAGATCATCACCGGAAAAGTGCCATGGTGCAGGGAGGGGTTTTTTGTGAATACAGATGATTTCGGGAAGATACCGGAGCACCAGCTCGGAATAATATTCTCTCAAGAAGCTTCCTCTATGATACCGCCTGTAGTCATGGCCCCTAAACCGGGTATGACCGTTCTGGATATTGCCGCTGCACCGGGTGCAAAGACAACCCAAATCGCCCAGTATATGGAAAATGAAGGGTGTATCGTTGCAAATGATGTAAAACATTCACGGATTAATGTTTTGATTTCCAATCTGCAGAAATGTGGGGTTCTGATTGCAAGAGTTACAGAAAAGGATGGAAGGTTTTTTGGACGCTTTAGGGAAAGATTCGATGCTGTTTTGGTAGATGCCCCGTGCAGTAACATGGGAATGATAAGGAAGAACTACAAAAACACACGCTTATGGAGGCTCAGAGAGTGCTACGGACTCTCAAAGCTTCAGAAAAGCCTGTTAATGTCTGCCTACAAAGCCGTTAAGCGGGGTGGTGTGGTTGTCTACTCGACCTGCACACTTGAACCGATAGAGAACGAAGAGGTTGTAGATTATCTTCTGAGAAACACGGATGCTGAGATAGAGAGAATAGACCTGCCTGTAAAGAGGAGAAAAGCATTTTTGGAGTTTGACGGGAAGGAGTATGACGAAGAGGTGAGCAAATGTCTGAGAATTCATCCTCAGGACAACGACACGGAAGGATTCTTCGTGGCAAAGCTGAGGAAACCATAAAAGATTTGGTAAAAGAGCAGTTTGGAGTAGATTTGGAAGAGCTTAAGCTAAAATTTCATGTTGGTGGGAAGGGGAGGGTGTATGTGTATAGAGAATGTGAGTTTGATGATATTGCAAAGCACAAGGGGATTTACTTTGGCACGCTGGAAAAGGATGGATTGAGGCTTTCGATTGAAGGGAGTTTTATAGTTGGAGAACTGACGAGAAAGAACGTCATTGAACTCGATGATTTGCATGCACTTAAATGGCTATCGGGAGAAGACATTGAAACAAATGTTTACGGTTACCACATCGTAAAGTGGAAGGGAAAAGATTACTTTCTTGGGTGTGGAAAAGGGAATGGGAAAATTCTGAAGAACTTCGTTCCAAAGGATAGAAGGGTTGTTTTTTGATTGCAGTTTTTTGATAATTATGTGTTTCGGAATGTAGGAAAGCTATGTGGTGATATATTGTCGAAGCGGGGATCTCTGAAGCCAGACAGTACGGGAAGGTGCTCGCTGAACTGAACAAGCTCGACATTGAGTTCACCAAGAAGCTTACTTTCTGAGGAGAATCCCGCTCAGAGGGTTGTTTTTGAAGTCAAGAACGGTGACGTGAATTCGGCAATCGAGAGGGTTTTGGGATTCCGAAGTGGGAACAGAGATGGATTTAAGGACAAAAGTCGAAAGAGGGATCCCGCAACTGGTGCAACCCGACGGGGAGGTAAGATCAGTCAGGCGAAGAGTTCTTCTTCTCCAGCGAGAAAACATGACTGACCGTACAGGCCAGGATGTACGCGAGCAGGGGGTGTACAAGTGCGACGAGATGAGCAATCACCTCATACTCCGAGTAAAATTCGGTTCCAGAACAATATTCAGGAGAGCGACGAAGAAAAACAGAGGTCCGACGAGAGGTACCAGCTCGAACCGCATCCCTCCCGGGTCGACTATCAGGAACACAGGGACAGGAAGAAAGAACCAGATAATCAGAAAGGTGACGAACTTGCTCGAACTCGGTTCCCCTACATAGTCAATCTCGAAAAATTTTAACTTTTTCGTTCTCATATCTCTTCTCGTTCCCCAAAAACCCGACCTTATGCCTAAAATTTTGTTCGTGGGGAAGATTTAGCCTTTTTACTCTCTGCTCTCGTCCTCAGCGAAGTGTCTGAAATGGTATCTCGCGGATATTGTAGAGTACGGTATAACCACAAAAATCCAGAAGAGGCTGGAAAAAAGCACGGATGAGACGTAATTTTTGAAGTCGATAGTTCGGAAATAATTCCAAAAGAATGGTGTCTCAAGTGGAACGAGCTGATTTACCCGTTTATCATGTCTCTTTCCGAGATTTCCCACAGATACATTGAATTCAGAGAGGAAATCTTATAAATTTAGCAGCAAATTCTCTACATGAAGCTTGGTTTTGTTGGTGCTGGAAGGGTTGGTAGCACTTCTGCTTTCACCTGTCTTCTGAACCTAGATATTGACGAGATTGCACTTGTCGACATTGCGGAAGACCTTGCAGTTGGGGAAGCTATGGATTTATCTCACGCAGCAGCCGGAATTGACAAGTATCCGAAAATTATAGGTGGAAGCGACTATTCTTTGCTGAAAGGTAGCGAGATAATTGTCGTGACTGCTGGACTTGCCAGAAAGCCCGGAATGACAAGACTTGATCTTGCAACGAAAAACGCCGGGATTATAAAAGATGTGGCAAAAAAGATTGCGAAAAACGCTCCGGAGAGTAAGATACTGGTTGTTACAAACCCAATGGACGTGATGACCTACATAATGTGGAAAGAGAGCGGAAAACCGAGAAACGAAGTTTTTGGGATGGGAAATCAGCTTGATTCGCAGAGGTTAAAGGAGAGACTCTACAATGCGGGAGCTAGGAACATCAGGAGGGCATGGATGATTGGAGAACATGGAGACAGCATGTTTATTGCGAAAAGCCTTGCAGATTTTGATGGAAAAATTAATTGGGACGCTGTCGAGAAGGACACAAGGTTTGTTGCTGTAGAGGTAATAAAGAGGAAAGGCGCCACAATTTACGGTCCTGCTGTTGCCATTTACAGGATGGTGAAAGCAGTGGTTGAGGACACGGGAGAAATAATCCCAACAAGCCTCGTTCTGCAGGGTGAATACGGAATTGAGAACGTGGCTGTTGGTGTTCCGGCAAAGCTCGGTAAAGATGGAGTGGAAGTCGTCAACATGACCTTAACCGAGGAGGAAATCGAGAAGCTGAGAAGCTCTGCAAGGATTTTGAGAGAGAGGTTGAGTGAACTTGGTTACTGAGTTATATTTTAAAATTTTTCATGCTGTAAGTTTTCATCCTCTTTCTAACTTTCTATCGCGCGATTTATTATATATGTAGCAATAAAAATCGCTACACCAATCAATCATAACAAAGTGTCCTACTATATTTATGATATTGTCCCTAAGCCTTTCGAGATGCTTCAAAGCCCACAAGTCCAAATGTAAGAATGTATAAAGCACCAGTCAAAAAAGCCATTAGCTTCGTTAGCGTCTCTATTCGATATGACAAAGACTTTTCATATAGGGTGTTCCACTAACTCACCATCTAATCTCAATTTAGACAGCTCCATACTAAAAAAGAACAACTGATTCGATTTCTATTCCAACGGGACATAACCATATTACCTACAATCCAAAGTAAAACCACTATAAAACGTAAAATTGGTAAATCCAGCTATTCTACATTTTATCGGTGATTAAAGTGAGATTACCCATTATTCCAGTGAAAGGAAAGGAGACGAGAAATGGGAGCTTCTATCGAAAATCATTGATAAGCTTGAAACAAGGGAAACCAAGAAAGCTTTGGCAAGGAATGCAATAACGACAGTCAACAAAGCCGTAAAAATGCTTAAAGTCATAATTCTGGCAATGTTCTTCGAACTGGAGATATCTTATGCTGTTAGCGAGGTAAACAAGCGATATGAACTCATAAAGTTCTTGAGGATAGAAAAGGAGATAGAGAAGGAGGTTAAACTGAGATCTGTCTACAATTCAGCAAATTTGAGGCAATTTTTAAACTTTGTTTTCTCAATTATTAACTCTAATTCAAAGAGAATGAGAAATAAGCCATCACTTTAATATTGGACTGGACTGATGTATCACTCGATCTAAACCCTTTCAGAAAGAGGGATTAAAGAACAAGCCATACAAGCGGGGATATTCAACGAAAAGATTTTAGGCATGAAGATGATGATTCTGATTGGCTACAGCACCCTTACACCCTTATTCTTCCATGTTTATCCGGCAAACATTCATGAGAGCAAAATCTATCCTTTAATCCTGGAAATGCTGAAAAGAAGAAGCTAATTAGGTATGGAGATTCAATAATCATGGATAGAGGTTTTTACGCCTACAAGAACTACTTAAGGATAAGATACGGTGTAGTGCCTTTGATCATCCCGAAAAAGAATTTCAGGTTTGAGAAGCTTGAAGGGCTTATTAGTTATCCTCTCACCATATTCAACTCCAAGAACGTAGAGAAGGAGAAGAGAAGGTATAGAAAGCTTGTAAAGAGTTTAAAGGATTAAAGGAGAATTTGAAAAAATTGAGGACTATAATAGAAGAATAATAGAAGATGTGATTAAACTCGGAAAAGCTTTCAGTTTGAAGTGATTGCACTGCTATGATTACGATCCAGTTAAAAAGAAGTGCTCTCTTTCTGTCCTGCTAACAGGATAACGATTAAGCTCGGTTTCAGGGAAAAGAGGGTTATTCAGAAATTGTCGGAGTGGTGAATTGGGGAAGACCCTAATACTCTTTATTTTCGTTAATCTTTTCCGAATTTTGATTCAGAAGTTTAATTTCTTTTAGCAATTCTTCTAAAAATTCATCTTTTTCGTTTTAGACAAAAACTTTTTGCTTCATTTTTGAGACAACTCCTTAAAACTGAACTTTTCTGAGTTTCTCGATTCTTCTTTCCGGGCTTGGATGAGTGTAGGCAAGCAATTCGAAAAACAGATTCTGTCTCTTGAATGAGAGTTTTTTTATTTTCTCCAAAAATCTAATTGCAGAATCAAGGTCGCGAGTAATTTGATACGACATAATGTCTGCTCTGTACTCAAAATACCACTGTATCACGCTAAATCCCTTATTCCGAAGGGAATTAGAAGCAGATTTATTGCCAGATATCCGGAGAACCCAGAGTAAATCATCGCAAGATAATTCACAACCATTGCTACAAAGAGGAGGATGATGATGTATATCAAAATCAAAAGCATCTTTTTCAAGCCGTGTTTATCTCGAAGATGCGAAAATTCGTGTCCAAATTACAAATAAAATCTCTGCCAAATTCGTTTCGTTCAGTAAATCTCTCCCAACAAAAATCTTGATGTGTTTTCTGTTCAATACCGATATAGGGATGACAAAAGCATTAAAAGAATGTTTTCCGCCAAACAACTTTAATTTAATGTTCTGTTGTTCCAAATAGCCGAGTAATATGTTGAAAAAGATTTTTATCATCAAGCTCTGTGCTCGAGCATTTAGTCTTGAACAGATAAACAACGTTAGAAATTCCAGAAATGATGAATATAGTAAGCTACTGAAAGTAATAGGGGTGATGTTAGTAAAACCTAGAATCACCTGTTTTGATGTCGCGAAGTATTCAATTAACAGCAATGTTAAGATGAACCCCTGAACTATTGAAATTAGGGTACACACCAGAACAACTGTTTTTATATTAGTTTCGTATCTTAAATACAATAGATTCAACACCAAAAGTACAGCAAACTCAAGCAAATATATTCTTGCATCTAAGAATAGCCACAAACAAAGTAAATATTCTTAACGGTCTTCAAATGCTTGCAGTTCAGAACCGGATTCTTAGCATCCCTTAGGATAACCTTAATAAACTTATATTGAAAATGCTCTCTATGACCACAACCACCGATCCCTTTGGATTCTTTACCGGACTGTTCTGGATGCTTCTATTCCTTTACCTGATCTTTGCCCCTCAGCTAAAGCACCAGCAGCTTCTGGCAGCGAGAAGAAGAACTATGCAGAGAATCGGATCCAAGAGAGGTAGTAATGTCATAACGATGATACACAGGCAGGAAAGTATCGGTTTTCTCGGCATACCCCTCTACAGGTTTATTGATATAGACGATTCTGAGAAGGTTTTGAGAGCAATAAGGAATACACCAAAAGATAAGCCTATTGATCTAATCGTACACACTCCCGGTGGGCTTGTTTTAGCTGCGACGCAGATAGCCAAGGCTTTGCATGACCATCCAGCGAAAACCACCGTAATTGTGCCACACTACGCCATGAGTGGAGGAACACTAATTGCCTTAGCCGCAGATGAGATTCTGATGGACTCTCATGCGGTCCTCGGGCCAGTTGACCCCCAGCTCATGAACTACCCAGCGCCATCAATTCTTAAAGCCGTAGAGAAGAAGGAGGCAAAGGATATTGACGATCAGACTTTGATCATGGCAGATATCGCAGAGAAAGCCATTAAACAGGTCAGAGATACAGTTTTCAACCTACTAAAGAACAAAATGGATGAAGAGAAGGCTAAAGAGGTTGCAAACATTCTCACAGAGGGTAGATGGACACATGACTATCCGCTCACCGTTGAAGTCCTCAGGGAGCTGGGACTGAAAGTCTCAACTGATGTGCCCAATGAGGTATACGAGCTTATGGAACTCTACCCTCAACCGATGATGCAGAGACATCCTGGCGTTGAATTCGTTCCAAGCCCACCCCCTAAAGGGAGAAACGGCCAAGGGCTTATTAAATTCAGATAACGACAACATCAAACCCCATATTTTTCAATATTCTGGTAATATCTTTCTTTTTCTCTATATGGGCCAAAACTCTGCCATCCGAGTACGCATCCACCACCTTTTCAGCCGCCAACGCTTCATTGTCCTCGCTAACCTCTATGAAGGTAGCATTTAACCTTTCAGCGTAGCTTTCATCCTTTGAATCTGTAACGTAGATAAGCATATCCAGCAGGGAGTTTCTATACTTATTTCTTAACTCCGAACCGTCACTGACCTCAAAGCCATTAACACAGCCGAGCCAGTAAACCACCAGTCCATTTCCAAACATCTCATAGTATTTTGAATACTGTTTTTTCCAGTAAAGTTCATGACTTCTCGGGTCTCCAAACAGTGCTTTGCTCTCTATCCACTTTAACTCTCTACCAAGAAACTCTACGGGCTCTTCAAAGTAAAAATCAGGCGTTTTACTGAACTCACCCCTCAACTCCTTCTCCGTCTTAAACTCAATCCCTGCCTCCTCAAGTTCGTGGGCAAGTGCTTTTTCCCCCAGCTTCCCCCTTGCCCTCTGAAGTCTCGCGGCGATAGGTGAGTAAACGTAGTCCTTCAGAACAGCCTTTCTAATTTGTTCAGCAAACCTCTCGTCCTCAACTACCTCTTCGGGATCTCTGAGAGCTTTGTTTATTGACTTGGCTGAGAACCCCATCCCCTTCATCAGCAGCCTTATTTTCATGACGGGAGGAAGGGTGAGCCATTTCGGAAATGTTTTGTGCCTCTCCCAATACGCTGTTATCTCAGAAATTCTCTCGGCAAAAGTGTGGTACTTTCTCTTGACGCTGTCAACCTTTTTCTGCTGCAGAATGCAGTGCAACATTCCCCTCGGATAAGAAAGCTTTCCAATATCTCTGATCGTTTTCAGCTCTCTCCTCAATCTCAAAAATTCGTCCAGCGGAATCCTCATCAGCATCCCCTTAATGAATAGACAAATAACACTCTAACTCTGCTTCCTCTAAGTCCTGCATATTTCGTTGACATCTTAATCTTGAACCTCATAGACTTTCTAAGCTTGGAAATAAACTTCCTCGCCTCGTTAGCGTCCTCAAAATAAATATCCAGACCGTTCTTTGAATCCTCAATTTCAGCATTCCTCTTTAAAGCCATATTCCTCACAATTTCAATTTTTTCAGATTTTATATCTCTCACCTGTACTATACAGGGATGACTCACCACTCTACCTACTACAATTTCGCGATTTTAAAGTTATCTTCTAAAAAAGATTAAATTTCTCGCAAAGCTATAATCCTTCATGAACCGACCTATCCTTCAGGTTGCCCTTGACCTCCTTGAACTTAAAAGGGCAATTGAGATTGCTGGAGAAGCAATAGAGGGCGGAGCTGACTGGCTTGAAGCTGGAACACCACTGATAAAGAGTGAGGGAATGGATGCAGTTAGAGAACTGAAGAAAAGATATAAGGGGCACAAAATCCTCGCGGACATGAAAACTATTGATACTGGCGCAGTTGAAGTTGAAATGGCTGCCAAGAGTGGTGCTGACATTGTGATTATCCTTGCCCTCTCTGACGATGATACTATCGCAGAAGCGATAAGGGCTGCAAGAAAGTACGGCTGTCAGATAATGGCCGACCTCATCAATGTTTCTGATCCGGTTAAAAGGGCTAAGGAGGTTGAGGAGTTGGGTGCTGACTACGTGAACGTTCACGTTGGCATTGACCAGCAGATGAAGGGCATGGATCCACTTGAGGTTTTAAGTGACGTGGCAAAGAATGTATCCATTCCAGTAGCTGCAGCAGGTGGTTTGGATGCTGATAGAGCAGCAGCATGCGTTTCCATGGGTGCAAGTATCGTCATAGTGGGGAGCAACATAGTGAAATCGAGAAATGTAACTGAATCAGCAAGAAAGATCAGAGATGCCATAGACAGGGCCTCAGAGAAGGCAGAGGTGCAGATAAGAAAGAAAAGTCTCGATGACGAGATAAGAGAGTTGCTGATGAAAGTCTCAACGCCAAATGTAAGTGATGCGATGCACAGAGCGAGGGCGATGGATGGTGTTTACCCCCTTGTTAGAGGTAAGAAGGTTGTCGGGAAAGCTGTAACTGTAAGCACGATGGATGGAGACTGGGCTAAAACTGTGGAGGCTATTAATGTAGCTGGTGAGGGAGATGTTCTGGTTATTAAATGTTCAGGAGAGACAGCGGCTGTCTGGGGGGAGCTTGCAACGAGAAGCTGCCTGAACAGGAAGATTGCGGGAGTGATAATTGACGGAGCAGTAAGAGATGTTGATGATATCAGAGAGCTTGGTTACCCACTATTTGCGAGGAAAGAAGTTCCCAACGCAGGGGAACCGAAGGGTTTTGGCGAGATAAACGTCAAGATAATCTGCGGTGGGGTTGAGGTTAACCCTGGCGACTGGATTATTGCTGATGACAATGGAGTTATGGTCATTCCGAAGCAGAGGGCTTATGAAATAGCGAGAAGGGCACTTGAGGTCAAGAAGTCGGAGGACAGAATAAGAGGTGAGATAGAGGAGAAGGGGAGGACTTTAGCAGATGTTGTTGAACTTTATAAGTGGGAGAAGGTTCAGTGATTAGCCTGCACCTTTCCGAGTGGGTAAGAGGTAGAGGGTTGATAAATAGGTACCCATATCTTGCAGTTTATCCTGTTTCAGCGCCGGGGGTGGACGACCGTAGCTGAGGTTTCAAAAATCCCCATCATCAAACCCTCACTTATTTTCTGACTCAGCATCAACACACTCTTCACCCTTCAGCGATTTAAGTTTTAGGTCTGCATCACACATCAGCTCAACCTCTATCAGCTTCTTCCTTGACTGTGGATGGTGGATCTTTATAATACCTCCATCCTCCATCTTCCGTAAGTGATGAGCTAGACGAGCATAGTTCTGTCTGTAGTCGTAATCTCTCCTCAGAATCTCCATCAGGTCTGCAACAGCCATCCTGTTTCTGTGCTCTCTCAGAATGCCCACCACAACCCACCTGACAGGATGTGCAAGTCCCATACAGGCGTAGGCCTTCCTTACGGCATCCGCAGGATACAGATCTTCATATTCGAATGGCATGTTGTCAACTCAATCATAGTCGTATATATTACTTACCGATTTACACGTGTAAACTAGAAATAGAGAAACATGGTTATAGGGTGTAGAGTTCACGATTCTTTCTTGAGAACTGAATTTAAAAACTTAGATGACGTTTAAGTTTTAACCGAATCATCCAAGCTAGTAAACACTAAAATGATAATTTATCGTTTGATGGAGTTCATATTGAAGATTTTGATCAAGAAAAAGCAAGAAAGGTGATATACAAACCAATTGGGGGCGGGACTTAAACACCAATTTACCGGTAAATTATATCTAAGCGCAATTCAGTCACTCAAAATTCCAGCTATCTGCACAAGACCATACCTCTTGCCGCATCAGCAACAACCCTCGCAATTCTGAAGGCCATGAGGGATTCCGGAAGACCGGGAGCTGGTGGTGAGGTTGTTTACCACTCTCCAAAAGAGTTTGGTGATGACACCAGGGTTCTCAAATCTCCCTACGGGAGCCCTATCAGGGCAGAGATTTTATCTGCACAGATAACATCAGCGACGAACTCAGAAATTTTCTGTGCATCAAGCTGGGAAGATCGAACCAGGTCAGGAAACGAGAAGATACTTGCTATCACTCCAGAACTCTGATGGCGGACTCAGAAGGAGCCCTTATCTTGGGATTTCAAGCCTTGAAAATACTTTCTATGCTGTTATGAGCTTAAAATTGCTGGGTAAGTCCATATAATAACATGTTCTACTACATTAAGTGTTATTGGGACATGTCGCTAAATACTGTAAATTTTTTTATTTTGTTTTTTCAAGCTCATTCCAGTGCGAGAGAAAATCGGTTTCTGGGAAGCTGTTAGTATCGGCATAGGAGGAATGATTGGCGGTGGTATATTTGCCGTTCTCGGCTTGAGTGTGCAGATTGCGAAGGGTTCAGCTCCAATTGCATTTCTAATTGCTGGATTGGTAGCGTTAATTACAGCATACTCCTATGCAAAGCTGAGCCTCAGGTTTCCAAGCGAAGGTGGGACTGTATAGAGTTCCTAGTTAAGGCTTACGGAACAGGTTTGTTTTCTGGAGGTCTGAACGTCCTTCTTCTGGTTAGCTATGTTGTCATGATCGCTCTCTACGCCTACGCCTTCGGAAGCTACGCTGCAAACGGCATTGGGGCCCCATTTTTGAAGGACTTCTTTATCGCCTTCGTTATCGTCCTCTTTACATTTTAAATGCCCTCGGAGCTGTTGTAAGCGGGAGAACTGAAGATTTGCTTGTAGCGTTCAAGCTTGCAGTCTTGATCATCGTTGCGGCAGCGGGAATTGTCTTTGTAAACCCAGAGAAGCTCATGCCTTCGAACTGGGCAGATGCTGCAAGCATCATTGCCGGAGGAATGATTATATTTCTTGCGTATGAGGGGTTTGAGCTGATTGCCAACGCTGGTGGCGACGTTGAGCATCCGAAGGTTCTTGAGAAGGCTTTCTACACATCAGTGGCTGTTGTCATCACTGTTTATGTTTTAATAGCCGTAATAACTGCCGGAACACTGCCTTATGAGAAGGTTGTGGGGGCGAGAGACTATGCTTTAGCCATCGCCGCAGAACCATCTCTCGGCCAACTCGGTTTCTGGTTCGTCACCTTTGCCGCGCTCGCCTCAACAAGCTCAGCAATCAATGCAACTCTCTACGGTACTGCTAGAGCAAGCTACATGGTTGCAAAATTTGGAGAGCTTCCTGAGTTTGTGGGGAAAAGACTGTGGAAGCAGGCTTACGAAGGATTAATAGTAATCTCAGTTCTTTCCATGATTGTTTCCTCCACAGCGAACCTTGAAACAATAGCCACAGCCGGAAGCGGTGGATTCCTGCTTATATTTGCCGCTGTGAACTTTGCTGCGGTCAAACTCAGG